>DASQPS010000242.1:0-2681 GCA_035643845.1 Gemmatimonadaceae bacterium
TGATCGACAATCATATCGAGCCGTTGCTCTGCTATTGCGGCTTCTCTATAAAACACGGGCACAGCGACTTGCCGCCCGACCGAATGTCCGCGTTGCCGCAGTTCCCTCTCAAGCGCCTTCTGGTATACATGCTCCAGAAAGCCATACCCCAAGACATTGTAAACGTCAAAGAAAGCCGCGATCACGGAGCGACTGAGTTCCCTTTCGATCAACTCAACGGGAGCCATAAACAAAACTGAAGGGAACGAACCTAACAAGAATTATCAAAGTCCTTCGAACAGCATCATCCTGCATCGTCGTATCCGTCAAATCCGGAAAGATCCGCCTCATCCGGATGAACTTCCGTCTCGGTGGTCAGACGCCAGGAGCCCGGCGCAATGGACGACGGACGAGTATATATATTTTCCCCATCCGACTCCCTCAGCATAGAGGTCTTCATGCGTAGCGTTTTCATCTCCACACTGCCAGTCGCGGCGCTCGTTCTCGCCGCTTGCAGCGGCAAAGCCCAGGTTGAAACCACTCGTCAAGTCGCGGGCGGAGGAGTGTCCGTCAGCGGCTGGACCGGAAAGATCGACGCCGGTGCGGCGCGTCGCGGGCAGACACTCGCGAATGCCAAGCTCTCCCCGGAGGGAAACAACCTCCACGTCACAACGGGGCCCGCGGTCGCGTACTGGAATCCCGCGAATACGGCGAGCGGCGATTACACGGTAAAGGCGACCTTCACCGAGCCCAAGTACATGAACCTCAATGATCATCCGCATCCATATGGGATTTTCATCGGCGGCAATGACATGGGCACCGACAACCAGACCTATCTCTACTGCGCGGCTTACGGGAATGGCACCTTCATCGTTCGCGGATTTGGACCGGCGCCTTTCCAGTTGAATGGGCGCGAAGGTGAGGCGAACGCGGCGGTTCACAAGGCTGCCGGACCCGGATCTCCGGTCACTCAGGACATCGCCATGTCAGTGAAGGGCGACAACGTGACGTGTTCTGTCAACGGCACCGTCGTCGCGACTTACAAGAAGTCCGACGTGGTTGGGCCCGGCAAACTGAAATCGACGGATGGTGTCTACGGAATCCGCTTCGCGCACAACACCGAGGGAACGGTGAGCGGACTTACGGTCACCAAGCCCTAGGTTCTGGCTGCAGAAGGTTCACCCTTCTACGGTTCGTCTGGGGGTTCGGACTCCAGCCCTTTTTTGGCCGAGGGCTCGTCCGGGGTCTCGGGTTCCGGCTCCTCTTTTCCAAAGGCAAACGGAAATGCAAGGAAGCCGAAGTTGAGGACACGCTCGCGGCGACGCTCCGCCTCGAGGTTGAGTGACCGCGCTTTGAGCAGATCGTCGAGCGCGATGATCCCAAGGAGTTTCCGGTCGTCACCACGAGTGACGACCGGAAACCGCGTCAAACCGGTCGCCGCCATTCGGTGCACGACGTAGCGCAACGGCTCGTCTGGATGAGCCACCGTCGGACTCGAGCGCACTACTGACTTCAGGTTGAGCTGGGCGTTGTCGGTCGTCTTCGCCAGCAACTGCTCGAGATCTCCGCGAGTCACGACACCTGCAAGCTGCGTCGAGCCGTCGAGGACTGGAAACAACCGCTGGACCGATTTTGTCGGATCGAATCGAAGAGCGCTGACAATAGCTTCACGTGGCATTTCTGAAGCGAGCGTGAAGATGTTGGAGCGCATCACTTCTCGCGCGAACAGAATCTCCAGCGGATCGACGGCGTACTCGCGACTGAGGTGATACCCCCGCCGCGCCACTTTCTCGGTCAAGATAGATCTACGAAGCGTCAGCACGGTAAACCCGTGCGCGATCGTCACGGCGATCAAGAGCGGCAAGAGCATGTTGACGTCGTGCGTCAGCTCGAGCGCGAATATGACCCCAGTGAAGGGCGAGCGCATCGTTCCGCCAAGTATCGCGCCCATACTCACCAGCGGCCAGAAGCCGATGCCCTCCGCTGGAAACACCATCGCTTCCAGTCCGCCCAACGCGCCACCCATCATGAGCAGTGGAGCGAGAACTCCGCCCGAGGTCCCCGATCCGAGGGATACTGCCCAGATTATCGATTTGACTATGAGGATCGCGACGATCAGGTGGAGGCCAACATTCCCTTGCAGCATGCTTCCGATTGTGTCGTAGCCGACTCCGAGGGCCTGTGGCGAGATCAATCCGCCGATTCCGATAACGAGTCCGCCGATGGGCGGCCACCACATCCAGTGAATCGGCAGCCTCTGGAAAGCATCTTCCGAAGCGTAAACCGCGAGAGTGAGAAGCATCGACAGCGCGCCAGCCAGCAATCCGGCGACGACACAGCCCGCAAGTCCTGACGGTCCGATAAACGCCGCGTGCTCCGGCACCGGAAAGAGCGGGCCCATCCCGATGAGATAGCGCCGAGCTGCGGCCGCCGTCCCGCTCGCGAGCGCGACGGGGATCATGCTGCGCGGCTTCCACTCGAAAAGGAGCAGCTCTACTGCGAGAAGAACTGACGCGACAGGTGCGGCGAAGGTCGCCGACATTCCGGCTGCGGCCCCCGCGACGAGAAGTGTCTTTCGTTCGGCGCTCGTGAGATGGAAGAACTGCGCGATCAATGACCCCACCGCCCCACCGGTCATGATGATCGGGCCCTCAGCGCCAAACGGTCCGCCCGATCCGATCGAGATCGCCGAGGAAATCGGC
>DASQPS010000243.1:0-4389 GCA_035643845.1 Gemmatimonadaceae bacterium
TTCGGCAGCGGCAACCACCTCCTGTCGCTGATCAACGATATTCTCGACTTGTCAAAGGTCGAAGCCGGCAAGATGACGCTCGACCTGGAGTCGGTCGAGGTGTGGTCACTCTTCGCCAACAGTCTGTCCATCATCAGAGAAAAAGCCGCCGCTCGACACATCGAGCTGAGCATGGATGTCCCGAAGGAGCTCGGCTCAGTTCAGGCAGATGCGCGGAAGGTGAAGCAAATCGTTTACAACCTTCTCTCGAACGCCGTCAAGTTCACAGTTGACGGTGGCCAGGTGAAGCTCGCGGTCAGCGTCGTCAAGCGATCAGACGTCGGCCGCGTGGATGGGGCGTGGAACTCACGAAACTTCCCATTCGCCAATACCGAGTTTCAGAATTTCCTGAGGATCAGCGTCACCGATACGGGGATCGGGATCTCGCCGGAAGGACTCGAGCATCTATTCAATCCATTCAGCCAGATCGACAGCGGGCTTGCACGCAAGTACGAGGGCACGGGACTTGGTCTCGTATTGTTGAAGAACCTCGCCGAGCTGCATGGCGGGTCGGTGGCCATTGAAAGCGCCGTTGGCGAGGGATCGCGGTTCACTGTATGGCTCCCGCTGCGCCCGCCGAAAGCCGCGCGCCGAACGACCGGCAGAGTCCCGATATTCAACCGAATGGCGACCAGCGTCGGAGTTCGCACGGCGCTCGTGGTGGAGGATGATTTCAAATCCGCCGATCTGGTGCGGGTGCAGCTCGAGGCCGAAGGGTTCGAGGTACTGCACGCCGCGTCGGCCGAGGCCGCGCTGGTTCTCGCGATTCAGCAGCCACTGGCCCTGATCACGCTGGACATCATGCTGCCCAACATGGACGGCTGGGAGCTGCTCACCAGACTCAAGCAGGTGCCCGAGCTTCGTCGCATTCCGGTGGTGATCATCTCGATTGTTGCGGATCCGAGCAAGGGATTTTCGCTCGGTGCGGCGGCGGTGATGCAGAAGCCGATCTCGCGACAGGAGCTCCTGGAATCGCTGGGAGACCTGGGCCTCCTGGCGGTTGCCGACGGGACCTGCGCCAAGGTTCTGGTCGTGGATGACGACCCGAAGGCGGTCGAGGTCGCGGCGCTACGGATCAACGCGATGGGCAGCACTGTACTGCGCGCCTACAATGGACGCGACGCCATCGAGATCGCCCGCGACGAGCTGCCCGACGTGATAGTTCTCGATCTCATGATGCCGGAGATCAGTGGGTTCGACGTCGTTGCGGCGCTCAGCGAAACACCGGAGACCGCGAGCATTCCCGTGCTGGTCGTGACTGCGCAGGACATCACGGACTCCGAGCGCGTCCGATTGAGCGGCTCGGTTACCGCCATCATGGAGAAGGCGAGCTTCAATCCTGAAGATCTCACGTCGGAAGTTCGGCGCGCCATGGCCGGCCGCAGAGTGTTGGTCTAATGGCAACGGTTTTGGTCATCGAGGACAATCCGGCCAACATGACGCTGGCGGAATTTCTGCTCCAGTCGAAGGGACACACGGTCCTCAAGGCGACGGATGCGGAAGCAGGCGTGAGGATGGCTCTCGAAGAACAACCGACGCTGATCCTGATGGACATCCAGCTCCCGGGAATGGACGGTTTGCAGGCAATCGGTCTTCTTAAGGCGAGCCAATCCACATCCAGTATTCCGGTAATTGCGCTCACGGCGCTCGCGATGAAAGGCGATGAGGAACGCATTCGCGCCGCCGGGTGCGATGGCTACATCGCCAAGCCGATCCGATACAAGGACTTTCTGACCACCATCGAGGACAGCCTTGCAGTTACTTGAGACACGCGTGGCACTCTCCGACTTCATCCTCGGGAATCGCGAGACGATAATGGCGGAGTGGGAGGCTTTCGCCCGGACTTGCGCGCCGGCGAGCGGCTCCATGGACATCACTGCACTCCGTGATCACGCGAGCGAGATGCTCAGCGTCATCGCAGCGGATCTCGACACACCGCAGAGTCCGCTCGAGCAGTCGGAGAAATCAAAGGGCAATGCTCCCGTCGAGAGCGGTAAGACCGCGGCCGAGCGCCACGGCGCCGATCGAGCGGAAAGTGGCTTCACCACCGAGCAGATGGTCTCCGAGTACCGCGCGCTGCGGGCAAGTGTGGTCAGATTGTGGATGAAGACGAAGGACGAGATGACGCGGCCCGACGCCGACGAGCTCACGCGATTCAACGAGGCAATCGACCAGGCCCTGGCGGAATCCGTAGTGCGCTACACCCAGGATCTCGAACAGTCCAAGGAAATGTTTCTCGCCATACTCGGCCACGACCTGCGCACACCAATCGGCGCGGTGATGATGTCATCGGAATTCATGTTGGAGACGGGAGAGTTGGCCGAGCCGCATTTGACGCTGACTTCGCGCATCGCCAGCAGTGCGAAGCGGATGAACCAAATGGTTGGCGCGCTCCTCGATTTCACGCGCAGCAGGCTTGGCGGCGGAATTCCCATCGAGCGCGCGCCGATGAACATGGGGAAGCTGGCGCACGACGTCGTCAACGAGATATCGGCGGCGTACCCGGCTCGCACCGTCGAAGTCGATGCCCGGGGCTCTCTGACTGGTCAATGGGATTGTGCCCGCATGAGCCAGGCACTGAGCAATCTCACTGTAAACGCCATCGAGCACGGATCGCCCACGGCGCCAGTGGTGGTCACGGTCAAAGGCGACGACAAGGAAGTCACGATCGCGGTGCGCAACGAGGGACTGCCAATTCCGGTCGATCAGTTGAACGGGATCTTCAACCCGATGAAGCAAAGACAGGCGAAAACAGCTTCATCCGCGGCGCGAGCGGGAAATCTCGGTCTCGGTCTTTACATCGCGGAGCGAATCGTGAGTGCGCACCGGGGAAGGATAGATGTAGACTCGTCTGCCGAAGCGACGACGTTCACGGTGCGGCTCTCGCGGAACGGCTGATCGTGAAAAGCGGATCGTTTCCGATCCGCTTTCCATTTTTCGTCAATCGTGGCTGTGTCTGCCACCTTTTCGCGATCCTTCCTTTCCGCTATTCGCAATTTTCGCTGCGCGTGTCTTGCTCATTCCCTTGTCCTTCAGGGCCTCGTATTTCTTTCTGTTCTTGATGTGTCCGCCGCTGTGTTTGCCTGGCATTTTTCCTCCTGTGAGACGTGTTTGCCAGAGGTGCAATCGACAGACCACCACTCAATTATTTGTCGATCGAAATCGATGACCGATTTCGTCAGGGTAATCCCGGTTTCCGCGACTCGGCGTCCCAATTTTTGGGGACAGCGGCACGCAACCTCGCTCGGCCATCGTTCTGCGATAACGCCCGGGCCGGCTGACAACAATTCCTTCGCCGCTGGGCGGTCACTCCTTTTTTGTCGACGAGGTTTCGATGATCCGTTTGTCAAACGCTGTGTGCGCCACAGCGGCAATTTCGTTCTGCATCTTCTTGCCGGCCTGCTCGCCAGACGCGCCTACGGCTGTGCGAGCCACTCCTGCCAGCACCGTAGCATTAGACCGTGGCGGTAATCCTCAACCCGGAGTTCACCTGCGCTACGGCCGACCCGTGAAGGTCGGCAACGGCCGCGCGCGAACGTACGTGGCGTTCAACGCGAAAGAGGGACGAGCACCGGTCGAAATCGGGATTGCGCTCGACCAGAAAGTTCTCGACGGACTGCCCACAGACGGAATGATGTATCCATTCATTCTGAATTTTCCGAAGCACAGCCCCGCGCCTTATCAATTCGCAGAGTTGGACTGGAATCCGCACGGGCACGAGCCGCCGAACATCTACACTTTCCCGCACTTCGACTTCCATTTTTACACGATCTCTCTGGCAGAGCGGAATTCGATAACGCCGAGCGATCCGCAATTCGCGGCGAAGGCTCGCAATGTGCCGACGGGCGATTTCGTCCCACCGTTCTACATCGTTCCGGGAGATCCAGCGGCAGTTGCGGTCCCACAGATGCGTGTGCACTGGTCAGACGTTCGGTCGCCAGAGCTCCAGGGTTTGCTCGGACATCCGGAGAACTACCAGCAGTTCACGAAGACGTTCATCTACGGATCGTGGAATGGCCGCTACACTTTCCTCGAGCCGATGGTAACGATTGCATACCTGCAAACGCATCCGAATGCAGTGCAGGACATTTCGGTGCCCGGGCGTTATCCGCTCGCGGGCTATTATCCGACGCAATACCGGGTGCAATACGATGCGAAGGCGAAGGAGTATCGCATCGCGTTGACGGGACTCGTCGCGCGGCAGTAGCGGGAAGTGATAGGAGGATCGAGGGCTCGGACCAAATGCATTGCTGATCGCGTACTAATCGAGAAGTGAGGGCTCGGACCATCGAGGATCCCCCTCAGTAGTCCTCGATCCTCATTGAGTCCGAGTCCTGGATCCTCAATCAG
>DASQPS010000244.1:0-2296 GCA_035643845.1 Gemmatimonadaceae bacterium
ACGTTGTTCCGTGAAAACCCGGGCATTGAAAAGAAACGGGGCGAACTGCCACCATGGCGGAAATGACGATGCGCGACCGAGCGGTAATCGAGTCGGAGGATTAAGTGGGAGCTGCGGCAGCAGTGGCGATAATGAGAAGGCGCGAGCAGGAAGTCATCGACGATTTTCGCGCCGCCGGCGCGACTTCGCCCGAAACCGCGCAGGCCTATGATGCGATGGGACTCGGCGACACGCTGGCAATCAGACGGCTGCACAATCGCGCCGTGATAAGAGAAGCTGCGCCCGGCAGGTGGTATCTCGACGAAGAAGTCTGGGAAGCGGTGCGCAGGACTCGAAAGCGGCTGGCGATGGTAATGCTCTCGATCGTCATCCTAATTTTTGTCGGCATGATGCTGGCCGGCGGGATGTTTGGAAGCATCAAGCGATGAGAACCGTGGTTGATATTAAACCCAGCGGGTCTATTTTTCGCACAGGAATCGCCTGGCGTGCCGACGCGGAAGACTGCGACGCCGTCGAACACTCAGAGTAGACATGCCCTACGTCATAACTGAAGCCTGCAAGAACACCAAGGACCGCGCGTGTGTCGACGTCTGTCCGGTCGACTGCATCTACGAGGGCCCCGAGCAGTTGTATATCCACCCGGACGAATGCATCGATTGCGGCGCTTGTGAGCCAGAGTGTCCGGTGACGGCGATTTTTCCGGAAGAGGACGTGCCCGCGAATCTGAAGGAATACGTTCAGATAAACCGCGAAGTCTTCAAGAGCGAGAATCCTCCGGGAAGGCCGAACCGTTAGTGACGCCTCCCATCGTTCCTGGAAAGAACGGCATGGCCACCGTGCTCCTGTCGCATCCGTCGGGCAGCTCCGCGGATGTATACCTCAACGGAGCGCACGTGACGTCGTGGATTCCGGCCGGCGGAAAGGAAGTGCTCTTCATGGGCAAGACGGCGACGTTCGCTCCCGGCGATCCGATACGCGGTGGAATCCCTGTCGTATTTCCCCAGTTCGCCAACACCGGTCCGCTTCCGCAGCACGGATTCGCGCGAAAATCAGAGTGGCAGCTGGCAGAGAATGCAGACGCATCAGACGATCCGTCTTCCGTAAAGCTCGTGTTGACGGACGACCATCGCACGCGTGAGCTATGGCCCTACCATTTTCGCACGGAGCTAACCGCGAAAATCGACGAGAAGACACTCCAGGTAAAACTCGACGTCTTCAACATTGGCGATGAAGTCTTCAACTTCACGGCCGCGCTGCATACCTACATCGGGGTCGCCGACATCCGCGAAACCGCGATCCGCGGCTTCACCGGCAAATGGTACCTCGACAAGACACAGGGCGGAAACGAAACGAAGGATGAAGCGAAGAAGCTGGTGATTTCCGACGAGACGGATCGCGTCTACCTCAAGGCGCCGAAGAAGGTCGAGGTCGAAGACCGCGGCAACGAGCGTCGCATAGAAGTACGTGCGGCGGGCTTCAAGGACGCGGTAGTGTGGAACCCCTGGGCCGAGAAGGTGACCGGCTTCATCGGGCTCGACACTGAGGACTATCTGAGAATGGTTTGCGTCGAAGCGGCTCAGATCGGCTCGCCCGTCGAGTTAAAGCCAGGCGCCTCCTGGAGCGGCTCGCAGTCTCTGGCGATCGTGTAGGTGCCGATCTTCCGCCCGTCTGCCTTCAAGTGGCAGTGCGACAAGTGCGGTGTGTTTTTTGGAGCGGGGAAGGGCGGTGTGTGTGACTCGTGCAAGCGCGCCCTGTGCGATTTTCATTTGCACGGATCTTTTTTCGCGAAACTCAAGTCTCGTTTCTCGAATGAGCGGCCTGTCTGCGTCGAGTGCCAACTCAAAACCGCTTGACAAACCCGGTCGCCCAGAGCGAGCCGCCACCTTCCATCACCTGACTCTTGATCCAGAACGCGATCAAGAGCACCGCGTATTGAAGGAACGTGCTGATCTCGCTCCTGAACGCCTCGGCCCAGTGGTACTCGCCAACGGCGTGCGGCTCGCCCGGAGGTCGTGGCAGCCATCGCGGGGTTTCGTTCTTGTAATCGAGGTACTCGCGGCCAAAAATCGACTCGAGCACGCCTTCCTCGTAGCGCACTATCAACTCGTACTCGACGGCGAACAGAAGCACCGCTATCGGCAGAAACCAGAGCACGCCGGAGATGGTGACGAACCCCATCCAGATGAGAAAGTTGCCGTTGTAGAGAGGGTTTCTGCTCCACGCGAAGATCCCGTAAGTCACGAGACGCTGTACTTCGCGCGATCGCCTGCGCGTAACAGTGCCAGCGGCGGCGACG
>DASQPS010000245.1:0-27456 GCA_035643845.1 Gemmatimonadaceae bacterium
AACGCTGTACCTGGCTGCACGACATCGCCGGCAGAGACCGGACGCTCGCTAACTACCCCGCTGAAGGGTGCAGTCACGGTCGTACTGCGATACGCCTTCTCCGCGGTCGCGAGACGGGAATTGGCATCTTCGAGCGCAGCCTGTGCGGCGATCGATGCGCGACGCGCCTGCTCGATGTCGCGCTCCGCTATCGCGCCGGCCGCGAGGAGCTTTTCATTTCTCGCGAGGTCGTGGGACGCAACATCAGCAGCATTCCGGGCGGACACCTGGGCCGCGCGGGCGGACGTGTACGCGTCCTGGATTCCGGTCGCATCGATACGAGCGAGCACTGTACCGGCGCTCACCGCCTGCCCTTGATCGGCGTAGGTCTGCAGCACACTCCCCGAAACCTGTGAGCGAATCGCGGCTTCCCGCTCCGGCTCGAGCGTGCCTGAGATCGAAGGGCCAGTCATTATCGATCCGTTTTTTGCGATCGCGATGTTCTCCGGTCCGACGATCATCGCCTCGGCCTTTGCCGTCTCCGCGGCCGAAACATTGTCGCCTTTGCTGCAAGCGTTGATTGCGGCAACCGCGAAAATACCCAGCACCGCTGCGGCGCGTCTTGTCGTAATTCTGCGATTTGTTCTCGTCATATGATTCTCGTCGATGCGCTTACTGTGGTGGAATGCCGGTCGATTGCTGGCCCTGCGCCTGCTGTTGCGCCGTCTGCGTCGATTGACTCGGTTGCGGCGTTTGCTGCTGCTGTGTAGTCGTCGATTGCGTTTGCGCCTGAGCCTGCTGCGTCGCGCCAGTTGTCTGCAACGGCAGATTGGGCAGCAATGCCAGCTTCACGCGAGCAACCTGTAAGTTCCGCGCTGCGAGCGCGCGGTTCGCCACTGCCTGCTCGAGGAGAATGCGTGAGTCGTTCAGCTCGATCTGCGTCGAGATTCCTTCCTTGTAGCGAACTTCGGCGATCGAGTACGCGCGGCTCGCCTGCTCGGCCGTGCCTGCACTCGCAAGCCACGCGGCGCGCGCCTGGAAGAGATCGTTGATCGTCACCCGCGCGTCGAGTGCGGCGAATTCGCGAAGCTGATCGTAGCGCGCCTGCGCTTCGCGCACATTGGCCTCGGCGACCATCTGGTCGCCCTTGATACGACCACCAGCGAAAAGCGGAAACTGCGATGCGAGACCTACGGTCCAGTTGGTTCGAAAGTCCCCGGTCTGAGGAAAATTCGTCAACGGGAATGCGACTTTACCGTACTGCGACGTCACGGCAAGAGTGGGAAAGCGCTGCGCTTTTGAGATCTTGAGCTGGGCTCGTTGGGCATCGATCGCCTCCGCCGCTTCTCGAACCGTCGCTCTCGCGGCTGCCGATGTATCGGAGGAGATGCCCACCGACGCGAGCGATGCCGCTATTGCCGCGGAGTCGTCGACCGCGGTCGTGAGCTGGAGAGGAGTGTCGAGCGGAATGTTGAGCAGCTGCTTGAGTCGCAGGTACGCAACTTCGCGATCGCTCTGTCGCTGAATGACGATTGGACGCTGATTGGCGCTCGAGACCTGCGCCCGAAGCAGCTCGAACTCGGAGACATTTCCAACCGTCCGCGCGAGCTGAGTCTGCTTGAGCACATTCTCGGTCTGCACCGCTGAAGACTCGGCGAGCGCGACCAGACGATCGGCGAGCGAAGCATCGAAGTAGGCTTGCGTCACATCCAGCCTGAGCTGAGCGCGTTGCGCCGTGAGCTCGATCTCGGCGGACTTGCGGCCGGAGTTAGCGACCTCGTTCTGTGCCCTGATGCGTCCGCCGGCAAAAAGATTCTGCGAGAACGACAGTCCGAGGTTGTATTGGTTTTTTGCACCGAAGCCCAGGCTGCCGAATGAGGAAAACGGGTTCCCGCCGAGTGAGCAGCGCGCGGCGCTTTCGAGCCCCGCGAGACGCTCGTCGGGTGTAGCAGTGGGTCCGAGCAGGTACTGATCGCACGGAGCCGGCGGAGGAATTGGCTTCGTCGTGTCGATGGCAGGTGCGCTGCCGCCCAGGCTCGAGAACTGTGATGCAAGCGTACGGGTATACCCGGCCGATGCGTTTATCTGCGGGAGGTACTGGCTCCTCGCCTGGTACTGCTGGCCCTCGGCGCGTTGGACGCCAGCGCTCGCGATGCGAATCGCCTCGCTCTGCGATTCCGCAGTCCTGACAGCGTCGTCCAGTGAAAGAGCGCGCGGCTGGATCACTGATGTCTGTCCGGAGATCGTTCCAGTCTGCGCGCGCGCAGGCGCGGGCGCGACAAAAGCGACCGTTGCACACACTATCATTATTCCGCCGGCTAGGCGCACGCGGCGTGGACTTGAGTTCAGAGGCACTGTTCAGGCGGAAAGTTGTTTCGTTCGTTTGGTTTGCTTATGCGTCGATTGACGCGCGCTGGTTTCGACACCGATTGCCCGGAGCAATAGTCGCGTGTAGGTCTGGCCAGCCTTTTCCTCGGGCTGCGGATAGACATCGGGCATCATGTCGCGGCCCATTGCGTCGGCGAAGATCGCGCCCATCAGCATCGCGGCGGCACTTCTCGGGTCGAATTTCTCCGCGGTCAGGCCTTGTCGCCTCAGAGCGGCCAGATACTCGGACAGGTCTTTAGATGCCATTCGTGGTACGAAGCTGGCGCATTCCCGCATTTCCGGTCTTTCCTCGATCTCGCTCATGCTCTTACGGATAATCGAGCTGCGAAGTCTCAAGTGCCGGAAAAAGTAGTCGCTCCAGTTGGTCAGCTCGCGCTCCGGATCGTCAGGCTCGGTAGGGAGCGGTGGCAGACCGGCGGCTTGCGCGTTGACCTGCATCGCTTCGCGAAGGAGTGCCTCCTTGGAACCGAATTGCCGGAATATCGTGATCTCGTTGACACCTGCCGCATCGGCGATGCGACGAGTGGTGGAACCGCGGAACCCGTGTTGGGCGAAGACCTCCGCCGCGGCATTCAGTATCTCGTGTCGTCTGTCCATGGAGCGGATTCTATCAATCCCATGAGGAAAATGCAAGCAGTCACTTACTTACACAGGCGTTTTTGCGATTCGATACATTCATCGACTCGTATGAATCGAGAGCTGAGGAACACATTACAACTGGGCTGGGGCCGATGAGACGATCTGGACTTCTTCGGGTCTGTCTCGCGCTTGGCCTCTTATTGCTTCCGGCGCGCGCGTGGGCGCATGCGCGTCTGACACGCAGCGATCCGGCCGCCGGCTCAATTGTCGCAGCGTCGCCCCAGCTCATCAGGCTGTGGTATTCGGAACGCCCGGAAGTGTCGCTGACTTTTGTCACGCTCACTGGCGCCACCGGCAAGAAATTCATTCTTGGACCGGTACACGCCGCGACAGCAAATGGGCTCGAGCTCTCCATTCAAGTCATGGACACTCTGCCCGCCGGCAAATACACGCTCGCATGGAGAACTGTCGCAGCTGACGGGCATCCTTCTCAAGGCACATTCAGCTTCACAGTATCAGGTGCCACCCTCGGCGCTCAGCAAGAGCCACAGGCCGACAATGCTGTTCCGCCTGAGACAGTCGCTGCCGCGCTCGCGACCGCCTCCTCGACGCCAGCGCAGACCTCCGACGAAGGGAACTCGGCTTCCGTCAGCAACTCGCTGGCGCGCGCTTTTTCGTTCATTGGCTTGCTGGGACTTATTGGAGCGGTCGCGTTCCGTACAATCGTTCTTCCGGGAACCCGCGGAATTTCGGCGGACATCGTTACCAACATGCAGGCTCGTGCCGCGCTCGTGGGAATGTGGGCGAGTGTCCTCGTGATCATCGCTGCTTGCGACAGGATTTTTCTCGAATCGCGAATGATTGCTGCGACGATCCCGGCCGGACAGTCGATGAGCACCAGCGGAATGTTATCGCACACGACGTGGGGATTTGCTCTCCTTTCGCAGGCTGTGCTCGCCGTCATAGCTCTGGTCGCGTTTGCATTCGGTACGAGAAGGATCGGAGGCGCGTGGCTCATCGCGGGTCTCTGCGCAATTGTGCTGGCGGTGACGCCCGCTCTTGCCGGGCATGCGGCCGCGACCGCGCACCTTACGTCATTTGTCGTCGCCAGCGATTTCCTTCACGTTCTGGGCGCCGCGAGCTGGCTGGGCACGCTCCTGTACGTGATCGTGATCGGACTACCCGCCGTCCGCCCACTCCAGGACGGAGAGCGATGGCAGGCAGTTGCTTCACTGGTGAATACATTCTCGCCGCTCGCGCTCCTTTCCGCCGCGATCGTAGTCGCGAGTGGCGTGATTGCTTCATGGGTCCACCTCAATCACGTCACTGATTTGTGGACGACTTCTTACGGAAAAGTTCTCCTTCTCAAGCTGGTACTCGTCGCGGCTACGCTCCTGGTCGGAGCTTACAATTTCAGAAGAGTGCAGCCACACCTCGTAACCGAGGGTGGATCCGCTCGGCTGCGTCGATCTGCGACATTCGAGCTCGGTCTCGCGTTCATCGTACTCCTCGTGACGGGCTTCCTTACTGGAATTGCTCCTTAACGCCGGAGAAGCGATTTCTTTCCGTGTCCAAGAGGCATGATAACCATTTCCTTTTGCTCTCAGCCTTGACGTAACAACTTTTCTTGATACATTTAATTCATGGCTGTCGCCACCTATTCGAGAACGGAGCGCGCGATCGAGCTGTTTCACGCTCTCTCCGATGAAACCCGGCTCGAGATCATCGAGCTCCTGCGCAAGGGAGAGCGGTGTGTCTGTGAGCTCACCGACAAGCTCGATGCGGCGCAGTCCCGGCTGTCATTCCATCTCCGCGTTCTGAAAGACGCTGGCGTAGTGCGTGACAGAAAGGACGGTCGCTGGGTGCATTACGAGCTCGAGCCCGATGCCTTTGAAGAAATCGAGACCATCGTCGCGGCCATGAAGCCGCGAGCGGTTCATCGCTCGGAGTCCTGCTGCACCTGATTGTTTGTTTTCACAAACGCATCAACAAATATTGTTGGAGGACATATGGCTTCGACTGATTCAGATCTCAAATCAACGATCCGCGAGAAATACGGCCAGGCTGCGCAGCGCGTCACGGAAGGCGGGACGGACGCCAGTTGCTGCGGATCGAGTGCGTGCTGTGGAGAGACCACAGCCGCCTGGGATCCGATTACGTCCGACCTCTACGACGAAAAACAGAAAGCCGGCATACCCGCCGAAGCTGTTCTTGCGTCGCTCGGCTGCGGAAACCCGACCGCACTCGCTCAACTCAACGAGGGTGAAGTTGTTCTAGATCTCGGGTCCGGCGGCGGGATAGATGTCCTCCTTTCGGCGAAGCGCGTGGGTCCGACAGGGAAGGCGTACGGACTCGACATGACCGAGGAAATGCTCGCCCTCGCCAATGAGAACAAACGGCGATCAGGCTTGGAGAACGTCGAATTCCTGAAGGGAGAGATAGAGCACATACCCCTGCCGGACGAGACGGTCGACGTCATCATCTCGAACTGCGTCATCAATCTTTCTGGCGACAAGCGCAGGGTGTTGGCTGAAGCCTTCCGCGTGCTCAAGCCAGGGGGAAGATTCGCGGTATCCGATGTCGTAGTTCGCGGCGAGGTTCCGCCTGATGTGAAAAAGAACATGGAGCTTTGGATCGGCTGCGTCGCCGGCGCGCTAGAGGAGCAGGAATTTCTCGCGCTCCTCCGTGACGTAGGCTTTACCGCGCCCTCGATCGAGCCGACAAGAGTCTACAAAACCGAAGATGCGGCCGCGTTTCTGAAAGGCAGTGGTCTCGATCCGGTTGCAGTCGCATCCGACATCGACGGAAAGTTCATGGGCGCGTTCGTGCGCGCAACCAAACCCCTCGCCTGCTGTGTCCCCGGATCTGAATGCTGTGGTCCCGACTGCTGCTGACTCGGAGCGCACCGCGACAGTCGTCGTACCATGCGATACGCCCTGATCTCTGATATCCACGCGAATCTTCCGGCGCTAACGGCCGTTCTGGCTCGCATCGACCGCGACAACAAGAGCGATGCCGTATACCACCTCGGCGATCTCACCGGGTATGCGCCGTGGCCGAACGAAGTCGTGGCGCTGTTACGAACGCGCGGAATTCAGGGCGTTGCTGGTAACTACGATTCAACGGTCGCAACGAATTACAAACACTGCGGCTGCCGAGCGGACGGTCCTCATGAAGAGGAGTTGTCTCACGTATCGTACGAGTGGACGCGATCTCGTGTGACGCCGGAGACAAGGAAATATCTCGCTGACCTCCCATTCCGGATCGACATACGTCCGCTCGGCGGGCACGTGTCAGGTCCGACAATCACACTCGTGCACGGCAACCAAACGTTGAACACGGTCTACGTGACAGAGGACCGACCAGATTCTTTCCTTGAGAAGATGGCAAGAGATCTGGGGTCACAGTCAGGAGACATTGTGTGCTTCGGGCACACTCACAAACCGTGGCAACGTATTGTGGGCGGTATCCGCTTCGTTAATACCGGAAGCGTCGGCCGCCCCAAGGACGGTGATTCTCGTGCGTGCTACGTGTCGCTCGCGGTAAGTGCATCGAGCGCGGAAGTGGAATTCGTGCGGGTGCCTTACGATGTGGAGAGCGCGATTCGCGCGATTGAAGAGAGCGGCCTACCCGCTGAGTTCGGAGAGGTCCTAAGATCGGGAGGCGCGGTTGTCGCTTCGTAGGTCTCGGTTCGAGAGCGCGGCGACGATGAGGAGCCGCGATCCCGTTCGCCGTCTTATTTGCTCTGAAGTCGTTTCGCCACGGCTTCTGCCTGTGCAAACACCCTGAGAAAATTTTCGCCGGCGAGTTTTCTCAGGTCTTCGTCCGACCAGCCCCGCCGCGCGAGCTCGGCGAATAGCGCGGGAAATGTCGACACATCCTCGAGGCCTTGTACTACTTCCGATATCCCGTCGAAATCGCTGCCGATCCCGACGTGATCGACGCCCGCGACTTTGCGCACGTATTCGATCTGATCCGCAACCTCTGAAAGCGTAGCTCGCGGCTCCGGGTGTGTGACCCGCCACTCCTTGACGGCGCGAGTTACTGCGGCAGTGTCGTTGCCGTATTTCTGCTGGAGCGCGCGGATCGTCGGCCGGCTTGACTCGCCATACAGATGGAGCGCCGGAGACACGAAGCCCGTCACGAAAGGCACCATCACAATGCCACCGTTTTTCGCCACTCGACGTAAGATGGAGTCCGGCACGTTACGCGGCACATCAACCAGCGCGCGAGCTCCGGAGTGCGAAAAGATTACGGGCGCTTCGCTCACGTTCAGCGCATCACTCATTGTGCCCGGCGACACGTGAGCCAGATCGACCAGCATGCCGAGTCGGTTCATCTCGCGCACGACGCTGTCGCCGAATGGCGTGAGACCGTTGTGCTTCGCGGAGTCGAGCGCGGCATCCGCCCAGTCGAGCGTCACGTTGTGGGTAAGCGTCATATACCTGACGCCGAGGTCGTAGTACGCGCGCAGAGCGCCAAGAGAATTCTCGATGGCATGGCCGCCCTCGAGGCCCAAAAGCGACGCAAGCTTTCCCTGCTTGAAGTCGCGCCGGATATCGTCAGGAGTAAGCGCGAGCGCGAGCCTGTCGGGATACTTGGCGATCAGTCGCCGCGCGATGTCTATCTGCTCGAGCTCGACGCGAGCGTAACCGGAGTCGCGGTATTCGCCGGGTGTATACACCGACCAGAACTGGGCTCCGACCATTCCCTTCTTAAGACGGTCGAGATCTGTCTGTCCCGGAGTGCGCTTGCGGAGGTCGTAAGCGTCGACGTTACCCCGAGCGATGCTGTCTTCGCGAATACGCCACGGAAGATCGTTGTGGCCGTCGATCAGCGGGGTTTCGCTGAGGATCCGCCGTGCTCGCGCCATGTACGGATCGGGGGTGCTCGCGGTGGTTTGCGCAGCGAGGACGGACGCCAGGTTGACAGAGCAGATGGCGAAACCGACAGCGACCGCTTGTTTCAAAGCGTCAGGGTTGGCCCCGGTGGCGTGTCCAGAAGGTCTGCCGCGTCGCCGCTGTCTTCTTCACGCACCACGAGCCGAATCGGATGGAGCCATTGGAGCCACGGCATCATCCCGTTGGCGTCGTCCCGAATGAGATACGAGTCGATGCCGTTGGCGTCGAGAACTGCTTGCGCCACATGCGCTTCCGCCTCACTGGCGAAGGTCCTGATCACCGTGTTGAGCTCGGGTTCCCTCTTTTCCATTTGGTCTCCGTCGCATTTTGATGCAGACGCGATCCTGAAATCTGTATCAGTGATCAGTCAACCGCATCTCCGCGCATCGAATCATGGCACGGGCTCTGCCCGAGATAACCCTGATAACCCAGATTCAGAAGACGATGAAGGCCCATTCGATAATTCAGAAGACTAAATGAAGAACCTCTCGATATACGTCATTGCTGTGTTGGCAGCCTTGTTGATCGCTGCGGGCTGCAGCGGGTCGAAAAAGAAAACGACGACCATCGCTAGCGTGCCACAGGATACGATGCTCCTCCGGGATCTGGCCGAGGCAAACAAGAATACGGCGAACGCCGCCGCGGCTGACAACAGCCTCAATACTGTGAGAACGACTGAAGACCAGACCCCCGGCTCAACTCCGACGACCCAGCCGCAGACCCTGACATCTCAGACCCGCGTCGTAGAGCGCCCGTCAACCGCTTCGAGTGAAGTTCTGACCTCAAGTAGTGTCGTCGTTCAGCCTGGCTCGCCCGCGGCCGCGACCCCGACGACTGTCACTCGACCGACCGTCACTCGACGAGCTCCACGATCCCAATCTGCGTCAACAGCAGCATCTTCGGGCGACCCTTGTGACTCACCCGCTCCTGTCGATCAACGTACCTGTCTGAATCGTTCGATCGTCGCCAACGACGCTGATCTAAATCGCACGTATCAGGAGCTGATCGAGCAAAGCAGGAAATCCGGAGGGTCGGAGCTCGAGGAACGATTCCGTCAGTCGCAGCGCGACTGGATAAACACTCGCGACGCTGAATGTCTCGAGCGAGCGGGCACAGAGAAGGCGCTCTGGGCGCGCGCGCGCGGACAATGTCTCGCTGAATATTCCGCGAAGAGAACGGCGGAGTTGCAGCGGTCACTGAATAGCCTCAGGGGCCAGGACTAGACTATCCGAGGGATGGCTTAACGTCATCCCTCGGAGATTTCGTCGCAGGTCTTCTACCGCATCGCCTGCATGTGCGTACCCGCGCTCGCGAGCGCGTGACCATCGAGGAGCGCATCGATCTCTGCGGATGCGACCGGCCGCGGACTGATCCAACCATTGGCGACGGCTCGAGTTGGAACCGTAATGTTCGCGACGTTTCCGGTTGGACTGATCTCTACGACGGCTGTTGCGTCGACGACGCCCTCCGTACCGCTGTTGATGACAAGCACCCAGCGTCCAAGCGCCGGCCTTTGCCACCGAACCGCGTACGTACCAGGCTGTGACCCCGGACGGATGTCGAGCTTCATGCTCGTGCGCTTACCATTCACGACTCCTTCTGCGGTTCCAGTTACTGTCTTTGCAACGATTTCTCCGTGATGATAGGTGCGCACTGTGAGAAATGCGTCACGTGACGCCCGATCGAACGGGTTAGCTGGAAACTCGATCGCGATCCACGGTGGTCCGGCCAACGCGGTACTGAAAGCCGAGAGCGTTAGCGCCGTAACGAGCGCGAAG
Source organism: Gemmatimonadaceae bacterium (assembly GCA_035643845.1). GTDB lineage: Bacteria > Gemmatimonadota > Gemmatimonadetes > Gemmatimonadales > Gemmatimonadaceae > UBA4720. The sequence continues at coordinate 9,626 of DASQPS010000245.1, forward strand.
CAGCGAAGCGCGGTGCGTGTCATGAGGATCTCCTGAAGAGTTTTTTTTGACTCGCGGCGGAACGAGACCGCAGCGAGTTCCGGCTCACCTACGATGCCGCTCGACTCTTCATGGTTTGATTCGGCGCTACTTCGATCGGCGGAGCGTCACCGGGCCCTTGAACGTCCGAACCGACACTTTCGCGCCGCCGCCGCTCACGTCCGTATAGAGCTCGGCCCCGCGCCCGAAACGTCCGGGAACGGGACTCTTTTCGGAAAGATCGTTCGTGATGGTTCCCGCTATGCTCACCACCGATAACGAAGCGCTTGTCTTCTCGGGGACGGTGATGTCTACATTGCCGCTATGTGTATCGAAATCGAACGCGCCGCTGCGATCGAGTCGTCCCGAGAAGTTGATGTTGCCGGTTACCGTCTCGATTTTGGTGCGCTCGAATGTGCCGCCTTCCACGTGCACTGCCCCGCTGACGGTAGAAAATCCGGCATCGGAGCTGGCACCACGGAACGTGACGCTGCCCGATGCGCTCTTTGCTCTGACCCACCCCGGCGAGCCGATGATGTGGATGTCTCCATCGATCGCTTCCGCGTTCAGCTCGCGTGGGTCGCCCGTCACGTCGATGGTCCCGCTCACTACGTAAAGATCGAGTCCGCCTTCGACGCCGCTGACGTCGATATTGGCCGTAGCAGTCTTCACCCACAACCTCACCCTCGCGGGAACCCATATCTCGAGACGCGCCGGTGCGGGGTCCGCGTTCGAGCCTGATTCGATCCCGAACTTCACGCCAGTGTACGAGCCGCCGCCGTAAAACCGATCGGCCGTAGACATGGTTCCGCGCAATAGCACAGTGTCTTTGGTCCATCCGTGGACGACGACGCTGCCGACCATGTTGACGATGCGCAACGCCCCTTCCATGCCGAGGGGGATTTTGCGATCGATCTTCTTCTGCGCTGCGAGTGGCGAAGAAGTCCCCACCATCACGATCAACGCTATGAGTGCCCGTCTAAGTGCCACGGGTGATCTCCGTGGACCGGCGAAGAAGATCGACCTTCTGCCGGTAGTTGGACGACACCATGTCCATGAGCAGGCGGTTGGCTGGATCGCGCGACAATGCCGTCCGCGCCTCGAGTATCGCTTCGTCGATTGTGTGGAGGCTCGCCTTGAGCTGCGCCACAGTCTCGGCCGCAAGAGAAGCTTCCTGCTGATCGAGAAGATCCTGCAGTGTCGCCGCTGTGCGCAGATAATTGTTTTCTTCCGTCGTAAAGGCGGCGAGGACGGCGGGCGTGGCGGCTTCCCTCGAGCTCGCCGCGGGACCGGCAACGCTCTGCTCCGAATGACGCGAGTTTATATACAGTGCGGTTCCTGCTGACGAAACAATCGCAGCGATTACCGCAACCGCGGCGACTGTCATGATCTGTCGACGGCGGAATTTGTTTTCAGTGTGCCTGGCGACATCCGAGGTCAGGCTTTCGGGCTGGAGAATGGCCGACCGGATGGCCGTCCATGCCTCGGGCGGTGGATCGACTGCCGTCGGAAGCTGGGCGACCTGCGCGCGAACGCCCTCGAAGCTCTCGATTTCGGTGCTGCAAACGCGGCAGCCGCTAACATGATTGGCGACAAGTGCCCGCATTTCCTCGTTCAAGTCCCCGCTTAGATAGTCACTCAGAAGATTCGTAATTATTTCGTGTGTCATGTCTGCTCCGTTGGCTTCACTCCTTGAAGCCTGTCTCTCAGAAGTCGCCGCGCGCGGTGCAGCTGCGCCTTCACTGTGCCGACGGAGATGCCGAGCTGCTCAGCGATCTCCTGGTGCTGGTATCCTTCGATGTCGTGGAGGACGAAAGCGATGCGGGCTCCTTTGGGAAGCGACGCGATCGCTTCGTCCATATCCATCTTCAGCTCGATGCCGCTGCTGCGCGCAGCTCCGGGCAGCAGCGAGGTGTCCGCGATCGACAACACCCGCGCATCGCGACGACGCTCGCCTCTCGCATTTTCGAGCATTGCGTTCACCACCAGCCTGTGAAGCCAGGACCCGAACGCAGATTCGCCCCGAAAAGTCGAGAGCCGCCGCCACGCACGTATGAACGCGTCCTGCATGAGATCCGTAGCATCTGCCCTGCTGCCTGCCATTAAGCGGAGACAAAGCGCGTAGATGTGCGGTGAGTACTCGCGGTATAGAGACTCGAACGCATCAACGTCGCCGGCTTGCGCCCGCCGAATGATGTTCAGCGCCGCGGCATTGGTTTCTCCCGTTGGGGAGGGTGCGGACCCGGTAGTTTCCGATAGCACGGCGCTCGTCTTCATTGCAGGTCGAAATAAGACGCCGCTGAGCGCGCGATGGTTGGAATTGGTCTAGGCGGGCGTCAACTGAGGCGTCTTCGCCGTCGGGAGCTGAGGTGGTGTTCTCCGTTCCCCTACCTGTTGACGCCACATCGCGTAGTAGAGTCCGGTGCGATCCAGGAGATCCTCGTGTTGCCCGACTTCCACGATCTTGCCACGCTCCAGAACGTAAATACGGTCGGCGTGCATCACGGTCGACAGCCGGTGAGCGATGAGGATCGTAATCACCTCACGCGAATTCGCGACGTCGCGCATGGTTCGACTGATCTCTTCCTCTGTAAGCGAGTCGAGCGACGAAGTTGCCTCGTCGAACACCATGAGGTGCGGCTTGCGGAGCAGCGCACGCGCGATCGACAACCGCTGCTTCTCCCCACCCGACACTTTCACGCCGCCCTCGCCAATCACGGTATCGAGCCCTTTCTGAGCGCGCGCCAAGAGCGTATTCGCTGCCGCTTTATGCAACACTGCAAAGCACTCCTCGTCGCTCGCGTCCGGGTTGACGAACTTGAGGTTCTCGCGGATGGTTCCTGAGAATAGCTGAGTGTCCTGCGTGACCAGGCCAATTCGCTCGCGCAATCGATCGAGATCCACCGAGTCGCTGGCGACGCCATTGTATAGTATGCGACCAGTCCGGGGCGGATACAGCCCAACGAGCAGTTTTACGAGCGTCGTCTTCCCGGCTCCCGACGGTCCAACGAATGCGATCGTCTCTCCGCGCTGCACCTCGAACGAGATATCCGTTAGCGCCGGCACCGACGCAGTCTGGTGCATGAAGCCAACATTCTCGAACTCGAGCTCCTCGATGTCCTCCAGCGGCTCCGGCGCAACGGGTCGTGGATCCCTCGGCGTCTCCAGAATCTTGCGGAAGTTTATGAGCGAGACTTCGGTTTCCCTGTAGACGTTGATGATGTTGCCGAGCTCCTGCATGGGACCGAAAATGAAGAACGAATAGAACAGCAGCGAGAAGAACTGGCCGATCGTGATTTTCTGTGTGAAGATCAGATAGAGCATCATGAAGAGAATCGCGGTGCGAAGAAGATTCACGGTGGTGCCCTGGATGAAGCTCAGGCTCCGCACGTATTTCACCTTCTTCAGCTCGAGATTGAGAATCTTCTGGGTAGTCGTGTTGAGTCTCACCACCTCCTGATCGGCGAGGCCCAGACTCTTTACCAGCTCAATGTTGCGCAGCGATTCCGTCGTCGAGCCCGCGAGCGCGGTGGTCTCGGACACAATGATCTTCTGCATCGACTTGATGCGTCCGCTCAGCGCCCAGCTCAGAACACCCAGTACCGGAACCGTAGACAAAAACGCGGGAACGAGCATCCAGTAGACGCGCCAGGCGTAGACCACCACGAACAAAACACCAACGAGCGTCGTGAATATCAGATTGATCGACAGCGAGATGAACTTCTCGACGTCCGATCTCACTTTTTGGATTTTGCCGAGCGTCTCTCCGCTGCGTTGATCCTCAAAAACGGAATACGGCAGCTCCAGAGAGTGTCTGATCCCGTCCGAATACATCTCGGCGCCCACTCGCTGGACGATGACGTTGACGAAGTAATCCTGGAAATTCTTCGCGACACGCGAGACGAATGCGACTCCCATGGCGAGAAGCAGCAGCTTGCCCGCGCCTTTGATGAACGTCGCGGTGTGATACTCGCGGAATCGCGTCGCGTAGTCGTCGATGACGTGACGAAAAATCAGCGGGTCCAGGAGCGAGAAGACCTGGTTCGTCGTTGCCAGCGCGAGCGCGAGAAGTATTACGGCGCGGTACTTTCTGAGATACGAATAGAGAAGAATCACACCCGCATTCTAGGCGGGTGGTGCCGCACTAGCAAACTTTTTAGCGCGGGTCTCTGTACTTTCGCCGACGGTTGAAAGTCGTGACGAACCGATGCCGGCGGGTCCGCAGCGTATCCAGCGCCTTAGCAGCATTCTTTCTCCACTCCGCACCGGTGATCATGGTGCAGAAGCGCTCGTAGTCGAGTACGCCTTCGTGCGGGGCTTCGGTGAAGACGTATCGTGGCGCAGTGCGAAATCGCTCGATCTTGATCGGAAAACGCTTCAGGACTTCGATCTGCGAAACGAATTCGCCGTAGACGCGCTCCTTGAGCGCCCTCTCGTGGTCAGAGAGCAGAATCGTCCTGACGTCGCTACCGAGGAACGGCAGGAAGTCAAAGACGCGCCTCTCGCCGCTGTAGTTGTGATACGACGTGAGCTCGAGCACGATCGGCGCCGGAGCTTTGTCACGTCTGAGAAGTCCGCAAGCAAGATGAACCGCGAACGCCGTGGCGTCGTGATCGGAGTGTCCGCCTTCGTATGGATGCGTAAGGACAATGTCGGGCCGGACTTCGTCGATGAGATCCGCGACGTCGAAAACGAGCTCGAGCATCTGGAGACTCGCTTCACCATCGACGTACCCGAGCCCGCGGCAGCGTTCGGGCGTTATGCCGAGATGCGCGAGAGCGTTCACGACTTCGCGGCGGCGAGCACGCGCGTACTCTTCGCGCGTCTGGAATCCCTTGCTCTGAGCGTAGCGTTCGTCGCGGGGCGCACCATCGGTTACGTGCGCGACGACGACGTCCGGAAGATCGGCAAGGAGGCCGCCCGCACCGATTGCCTCGTCGTCCGGATGCGCGACGATAACGAGCGTGTTCGGAAATGCCGCCGCGACCGCCTCACGTTCCGCGATGCGGTCCAGGACTTCGCTCGTGACTTCGGTAGGCAGCTGATACCGGGAATCGTGACCCGGCGTAATAATGAGCTCGGGGGTCTTTATCAGGTGTCCGGCGGGCTCTGGGCCTTCTGCCGCGTGCTGAACCAAATCAGATACTACTTGTAGATCCCTTCCGGGATTTGAATTTTCCACTCGCACTTCCCCCGCGCCCGCCAATCCCCGCGCGCCAACCTCTCGCGCGGTCGAATCCAACTCTAGAGCTTTGTAAGGGGCAAGTCACATGCCCCCTTACTGCTCAGGTGCCGGTGGTTTCGGTCCCGCCCTCACCAGGAACATCGTCGAGCGCAGGCGGGTTAACTCGCGGGCCGGCTGCCATATCGTCAGGCCGCTCGCCGGGCGCGCCATGCCCATCTCGAACCGGATCACTTACTCCCGCAATCGCGCCGCCGCGCAAGCTCGAATTCCCGAGGAGATTATGACCCTGCATCTCTTCGGGACTTATCGGGTCGTCCGCGCTCGGAGAGGTACTCTCGACCCATTTCGATTTCCAGCCGCGACGGCTCGCTGGATCCTGATTCGTTTTATTCCTTCCCCGCTGTTGATCGTTATCGAGATCGTCATTCGGCATATGTACGCTCCGTAGTTCTTGCCCGTGACACGGTGATCGCCGAGCTCCGATGCGTGAGAGGCATAGGCTATGCCTGCTATGACCAATCACTATCAGACGTGAGACATCAATGACCGACAGAAATCGCGAGCGACAGGCAGACATTCCTACCGGCACCGACGAGATGGCGGGAGAGAAAGCAAGAAGCGATAACGCAGCGGAGAAGAAGGCGAAGGAATCCGATTCGCGTGACCAACCAAATCCACCGCGCACATCAAAGGGAAATTTCACCGCTCCGAAGTTTGGTTCAGCAACTAGCGGCGGAGCGGAGCTCGAGCCCGGGCCAGAACGCGACTGACCCGCGTTAGGGTGAAGTGAGGGCCTCATGTCGACCCTCACTTCTTTTTTGCCCCTTTACTTAAGAAACTCCACCGGGCGCCCCATTGTCCACGGCACTTTCGCGGCGTCGAGGCCCGCGTTCAGCGCCGGAATCCTTCTTTGCAGAAGTACGTTGAGCCGACTCACTTCGCGCTGAAGGTCCGACGTCGCGAGGGTAAGAGTCGAGCGCTGCAATTCCGTCGGCGGCGAAGTCACGTCTCCGATCTGCTCGGCCACGCTGTTGACGCGCTCCTGTATCGAGGGTTCATCGGTTTTTCTGTCGTCGGCCGATGCTTCCGATTCCGGATCGCCGCGCAACTTCTTGAGAATGTCGCCGATCTCCTTATCGATGGCGTCTGATTGTTTCGTCAGACTGTCCGGGGCGGGATTGGACTTGAGAGCCGTCTTCACATCGGCCATTTGATCTTTCAGCTGCTCGGCGGTTCGGACCGCGGCCTGAACTGTCGCCTGAAGATGTCCAGTGCTCACCCGCATGTCGTACAGCGCGCGCGAATCGGCCGCGTTCATGGGCACTAGTGGGTCGGATCGAACTTCGATTGGCGTCTCACTCACCACCCCTGGATTAGATCCCGATTTTACTGTGAGACGTGCGGTGTAGCGCCCCGGCAGCACGAAAGGTCCGGCCGGATCGCGCCGCCTGAACTGCGGCTGGCCAGCCTCATTTGCCGGTCGACGTACTGTGTACGGCGGCGCTCCGCGCAAATCCCAGGTGACGCGATGCATTCCGCGTTTTTTGCTGGCGGTGAGATCGCGAACGCGATTGCCGTTTGCATCGTAGATCGCGAGCGTGACGTCGCCCCCTTTCGGCAAGGAATCGCGAATGAAGTACGTGACCATCGCGCCGAAAGCGGGATTGGGCGCGGCGAATTCGCGATCGCCAGTGGCGCCCGCTCCTCGCTCGCCGCCGGGTATCGAGCTGTTCGGATTGTACTCGGTCGCCGCTTTTACCGGAAAAAGATACGTCCCGACGCGATTCGCCTCGCCGAGTTTTTCGAGCGGTGTGATGTCGTCGATGATGTAGATGCCGCGGCCGTGAGTGCCGATGACGAGATCATGCTCCCTCGGTTGAATTACGATGTCGTGGACGGCGACGGTCGGGAGATTGTACTTCAGCTGCGTCCACGCGTTGCCACCCATCGCGGAGAAGAACGCGCCGAACTCGGTGCCGACGAAGAGAAGGTTCGACTCGTTGTACCCCTCGCGGATTACCTGAACCGATCCGCTGGCCGGAAGATTCCCAGTGATCGGAGTCCAGTGCGCGCCGTAGTCCTCGCTCTTGATGACGTACGGCTTGAAGTCGTTATTGCGATGATTGTCGAGCGTGGCGTACACGAGGCCTTCGCGGAATCGTGATGCAACCACTCGACTCACGTACGTCTGGTCCGGCACGCCGGGAAACTTCGTGTACCTGGTCCAGTTTGCGCCGCCATCGCGCGATACCGAGATCACGCCGTCGTCGGTGCCGACATAGAGCAATCCCTGATGCAGCGGCGACTCGTCGATCGTGCTGATATTTCCATATTCAGCGGTGCCCTGATGGCGAGCGATCGCGTCGCGCGGCCATATCTTCCCCATAACGGGGAGGCTGTCGCGATTGAGCTGACGCGTGAGATCCGGGCCGAGTCTCGTCCACGCATCGCCGCGGTTGGTGCTCTTGAAGAGATAGTTCGCGCCGAAGTAGATCGTGTTGTGATCGTACGGCGAGATGAGCATCGGCGAGCTCCAGTTCCACCGGTACGGTCGGGTGCCGAACGCTGGCTGCGGTTTGATGGTTTTCTGTTCGCCGGTCCTCACATCGAAGCGCACGATGTCGCCACCCTGTGATTCGCCGTAAACGGTATTGGGATCGACCGGATCTATTTGCGCATAAAATCCATCGCCGCCCGTCGTCTGGATCCAGTCCGCGTTGGTTATCCCCTGAACGTTTCGCGTCTGGCTCGGTCCGCCCCAGCTGCTGTTGTCCTGCAATCCGCCGTACACGTAGTAGAACGGCTCTCGCATGTCGGTCGCAATTGCGTAGTACTGCGAAATCGGAAGATTGGGAACGAAGTCGACGGTTTTTCCGCGGTCGCGACTGATATACACACCACCATCGCAACCGATAATGAGATGGTTGGGATCGGTGGGATCGATCCACATTGCGTGTTGATCCGAGTGGGCGCCACGAGCGGTGTTCTGAAAAGTGCGACCGCCGTCGGTCGAGACCTGGAGCGGCACGCCCATGAAGTACACGCGGTCAGGATTGGTGGGATCGACTCGGATCTGGCCCATGTACCACGGATACGAGAACCCTTTGCCCATCTTCTGCCAGCTCGCTCCGTAGTCATCCGAGCGATACACGCTTCCTTCGGTGTTTCCCGTCGACGCACCGGTGCCGGTGACTTTCGTTTCGATGGTGGCGTAGACGATGTTGGGATTCGACCTGCTGACGTCGAGGCCGATTCTCCCCACGTCGCCAGTCGGCAAACCCTCTGTGAGCTTGGTCCACGTGTCGCCGCCGTCGATGCTTTTCCAGAGTCCGCTGCCGGGGCCGCCACCGACATAGCTGTATGGACGCCGTTCGCGCTGGAACGACGCAGCGTAGATCACGTTCGGATTCGTTGGGTCGAAGATCACATCGGTGAAGCCCGTGTGTGTGTCGATGTTCTTGACGTTCTTCCAGGTTCGGCCACCGTCGGTCGTGCGAAAAAGGCCGCGATCACCGCCTGCTCCCCAGAGCGGACCCGCCGCCGCTACGAATACAATCTCGGGGTTCACCGGATTCACGATCACGCGGCCGATGTGCTCGGATTTCCGTAGACCCATGTTGGTCCACGTTCGACCACCGTTCTCGGATTTATAAACTCCGTCTCCCCACGACGAGCTGCGCTGGTTGTTCGCCTCTCCCGTTCCGACCCAAAGGATGTCCGGATTGCTCGGCGCTACCGCGATGTCCCCGATCGACGCGGACGTCTGATGGTCGAAGATGGGTTCCCAGGTGGTCCCACCGTTGATCGTTTTCCAGACACCCCCCGATGCGGACGCGACGTAGAATATTTCGCCGAGTCTTTCGCCGATCTGGGATTTCGGCCCCTCAGGTACGGCAAAATCGACGACGCGTCCGCTGGTTACCGCGGGGCCGATCGGCCGCCACGGTAATTCCGCGAGTCGTGCCGAGTCGGCGTCGAAGGCGACCGGAGTCGTTTTTCCGTTGGGAGTCTGTGCGGGTAGGACAGAAGAAAGGCACGCTAGCAGTATGATCGCGGGCGAGTGGCGCGAGGACGGGTGCGGCATCGATTAAGGGTGAGAGACCGGAATAATCTCATTCACGGCCGCAAGTTTTGCCAACCACACCCGTCCGCCGATTGGTTGGTCCTACGTGGGATTCACGGACTCGACGGCGACGCCGTCGCGGCTACGTCGACATCGATGTTGATGGTTGCGCCGCTCCACGTCTGCGTAGTCTCGAGGATTCCCTGCCACACGCTCGCGAACGCAAACCCAACCTGCTCCGGCGATTTGTCGAGCGAGAATCCCTCGGTGCTCGCCACCCAGAAAACCGCCGAGCCGGAGGCTTTCATGTCTGCGTAGGCCTGATTGGCACCCTGGTAGATCGCTGCAGCATTGGATTTCGCGACATAGATGCCCGGCCTGAAGCGGCCGTCGGCCAGAACCTGCTGGATCCAGGCGCGGTAGTAGGCGTCCATTGATGCCGGAATAACGTCCATGTGCTCGATGTCCAAATAGATCACAGTGCCGTTGGGGAATCCTTCCGATGCGGTTTTGGTTACTGCATCGATCGCGTCGATGCCGCCTTGTTCGGTTGTGAGAAGTGTTCGGGAGCACGTTACAGCTCCCGATTGCAGCTCCGCGCGGGTCGGTGGCACCATGATTCCTGCTCGTGCCGCCGGAAGAGAATCACCTTCAGTGCGCATTGCTTGCGCCGAGCTGCCGTCGACGAACGGAACTCCGTCAAAAGTCTGCTGCCCGACGTAGAGCACGGCGAAGCCCCAACCCATCGACATCAATGTGGAGCGCTTTCCCATCCACGACCCGTCGCGGTGACAAGGAGCCGCGAGGTAGTATCCGACCCACTCGTATGGTGAGCCGGGTTTGAGCCACGCCATCATTGCGGCATCGCCGGGATAAATGCTCGTATCGAAACCGGCGTGGCTCGTCCCACCCGGATTGGGTTCGGGATTAATAATGCCGTGATCGGAGCACGCGGCTAACGCGAGCGCCGCAGCGAGCGCGATGACGGTGCGCACATGCATCCCTTGCTGCAAAACATGCCTCGTCGTACTCTGCGTCATGCGCCCGCTGGTAGTGGTGATTGCCGCGTGTCTGGCTCTGTTCTCAAACACCTTGCCGGCCCAGAAAGATTCGGTCAGCCGTCCCGTCGGAGACGCAACGCTTCCCCGGTCATGGATCGTGCCGATCGCAATCGGACTCTCCGTGGCCTTTGATCAGGAGGCGCGCGAAGGAGCGCTTCACAGCCATACTCGCGCACTCGATAATCTCGCGAAATCGGTAAATCCCCTCGGAACCGCGCGTCGTCTGGTACCGGCGATGGCCATTACCTACGTCGGCGCGCTCGTCGGTCACGACGGAGCGTTGGCAGCCGGCACCATCAGAACCGCCGCTGGTTACGTCGCAGCCGATCTCGTCGAATCCGCGCTCAAGCCCCTCGTTGGACGAGAACGTCCACACACGGGAGGCGATTCGCGTCGTTTCCGTCCCTTCACCGCCAACGGTGACTGGCATTCATTTCCATCTGCGCACGTCGCACACATCGCATCGATCGTCCAAGCCGTTTCGCAGCAAACGCAATCCGCTCCGATTTCAGCGGTTGGCGACCTGCTCGTGTCGCTCGTCGGTTGGGATCGCGTGTACGAGGATCAACATTGGACGAGCGATGTAGTTGCGACCGTGGTCCTGAGTTCGCTCGTGAGCGGAGCGACGGTGAGATGGCTCGAGAACCACCATCTTTAGAAGAGGAAGTGGCAGCTTCTGTTTGGGCCCAGCTTCCAGCTAAGCTGCCTGCTGCCAGCCTGGAGCAACCAGCCTTCAGCTGCGGGCACATTTGACTTTTCGTATTCGCGTTTGAGATGCGAAAGAATGCGACTCTTTGCACCGCGTGAACCCTAAGTTCGAATACCCAGTGCGCCACGCCGACAAGTCTCCTTGTCTGCAGCTGGTCGCTGGTCGCTCCAGCCTGGTAGCTGGCAGCTTAGCTGGAAGCTTGGGCCGCTAATAGAATTCGGAAGCTATCGAGGCGACGGAAGCGTTACCAAAACCGAGGTCGTGATCAGCACCAGCGCCGCAAACGTGAGCTCCATCCTCGACGATCGCCGGATTGTCTCTTCGGAACCTTCGACGCCGAGCGAAGGCCGTACCCGTCTCCAGTTCCAGCCCCCGAGCGCGACGACGGTCAGAACGAACACGAGCTTTATCATGAGCGTGATGCCGTAGCTCGATGTGTAGAGCGCCGACAAGCGCTTCAGGTGAAGCCACGCTGTTGTGAGACCCGTAAGCGCGACGATGCTCGCCGCCGTCAGAGCCAGTGGTGAAAAGGAATTCACGAGAGCCGCCACCAGCTCGGCCCGCTGCCGACCCGCGGTGGAACTTCGGATCACGCCGTGTATTCCGACGATTGCCAGAATGAGGAGGGTGCCGAGCCACGTTGACGCGGCGAGTACGTGCACGGCGTTCACTTTGCCCGCGAGCTTGCCAGTGTAAACGGGCTGGAGCGCGAGGAGCACGACGCCGACGGCGGCGACAAACCATCCCACGCCCGGTGTCGCCCGAACGAGCGCGAACCCGAGGAACGCAAGCGCAAGCATCGCGAGCTTGAACTCGAGGGGATGAAGATTTTTCGGAAGCGTAGCCGCGAAGGATTTGCCCTCCGCAATCGATTGGACGTACGGCCCACCGAAATAGGAAAGCGCGAGAAGCAAAACGCCAATTATGCCGAGCATCGCTGCCTTGTCGGCGCGAAGAATTGCGTGTGCTTCGTCCGTCATCCCCCGCAGACGCCTGACGAGTCCGTACCGAAATCCGATTGCGCCCACCGCGAAGAAATAACCAACGAATTCGACGAGACTCGTTACAGCTTCCCTGTAGCTGAAACCAGGCGGAGGCCCGTGTGGCCTGCCTTGCGCACCAGCCTGTTGCGCGGCTTGCGCGGCGGCTTGCATGAAGCTCGCGAAATTCGTCACGCGGATTTTCTGCCGAGCAGAGACGAATCGTAATGGGCGAGCAGATCCGCAGGTCCGTCGTATACCTCGACGGCCCCTTCGAGATGTCGATCGTCCCAACCGCCCGACCGGAAACCGATTATTCGTACGTGCGCGCGTGAGGCGGCTTCGACGTCGTAAGGCGTGTCGCCGATCATGACGAGCTCCTCGGGCGGGATCGCGCTTTCCTTGACCGCCGCGTGGACTATGTCGGGGTCCGGCTTGGAGTGCTTGGCGTCGCTGCTCGTAGCCCTCTGCTCCATCAGATCATCGACGTGCGCGGCGTTGAGCAGCGCCTTCAACTCTTTGTCTTTGGCGGAAGTGGCAACGACAGCCTGGAGACCGTCGGATCGAACTCGCTGAACGAGCTCACGGGACCCAGGGAACGGACCAAGTCGGGGAAGATACTTCTTCCGAAAAATCTCCGAGCGTCGCTTGAGCAGACGCTTGCCTTCTTCGCTGTCGTCTTTTAGGCCGACGGTTTTTGGGAGCAGCTTGTCCGCTCCCATCCCGATCAGCGGTCTTACAACATCGAACGGCACCTCGTAGCCAGCTTCCGCGAACGTGTCCACCCAGGACTCTGCGTGCGCGTCGTTGCTGTCCAGGAGCGTGCCGTCGATGTCGAAGATCACGCCGTGAAGCAATGACCTACTTCAGCTTCTTCTGAATCGACTCCGCGAGTGTCAGGTGTGCCTGCACCACCGGCGCTGCTTTCTGGATCAGGTTCTTGAGCTCCGCGGTCTGCGTCTGTCCCGCTCCTTTGGTCGCGAGATCCAGAACTGCTTTGTGCGCGTCGACCTCGGCGTCGATGTAAGCCTTGTCGAAGTCCTTGCCCTTGGCGGTCGAGTTCAGCGTGTTCGTTTCGTTCGACGCCATCGATGTCACGGGGTCGTCGGAGGGCGCGGCTGGCGTGACGTTCAGCTTCTTGGCCAGCGCCTGGCCCTGTGCGCGAAGCGTGTGGTGATCGCGCTCCATGCGCTTCGCAAAATCGCGGACCGCGGATGAAGTGCCTTTGGTCGCGGCGATCGCTCCGGCGGAGCTGTCGGCCATATTGGCTTCGTCGAGGAGTGCGACGATGTTGGCATCGCTCCAGTTACCGCTGGTGCTAGTCGAGCTTGCGGCCATCCCGGTGGTGTCCATGCTCGACGTAGTGCTGGATGCGGCGGAAGTTGTGTCGGCGCCGTAGTTCTCCTTCTTGCTGCATGCAACGACGGTGAATGCCACGGCCAGCACAGCCACTCCTATTCTGGGTACAGCCATTTGTCCCTCCCCTTTCTGGGCCAAGAAAAAACCGCTCCGACGATCGAGGCGGCGTTGGTCGTTTTGTGCGAAGGATCAGGGCAAAAAGCGTACGCATGCGCTTGTTTGGGCTAGTGCTGTCGCTGACCGCCCGATGTCGCGAGGGGTACCGGGTTGAAGACCATGGCGTCGCGGAACCGTGAAAACCCGGCCTTTAAATCGAGCGCCAACGCCTTGAATCGGTCCGCTGATTCCGGTGTGATCGGGACCGTCGAAAAGAGGATCACCACACAGAAATCACCACCCGGTATGATCCCCCCGAACCCCAGAACAGAGCTTATACCATATTGAATCACGAATTCCTTCTGCGCCGGGATATACGGACTTCCGCGGGCGTTCTCGACGTAAAAGATGCCGTGGCTTTTTCCACCCAGCTCTCTCACGACGTCCTGCGACGGCTCGAACAAGTTGCTCAGCTCCAAACCAAGCTCTTTGATCAACTGCGAGATCATGGGAGCTCTGTTCACAATCTCGGCACTTGGGAGAGGAATCACGCGGTGATCGCGTGACAGCTGTGGCGAGTTCCAGGATGCCGCCTGTCCTACGGTCGCCATGAGAGTGAGACACTTCATGGTAGGCGACGGAAGAGCGCCAGTCATGTGTGAGCGCGCGAATTCCTGAAGCTCCGGCTGCAGCGAGCGGAATTCGTGGGTCTTGTAGCATCGGACGAGCGCACATTGGCGATTGCCGTCAGCGTCAGTCAGCTCGTCGTAAAGAAACCGACACACGCGCTGGGCCGCCGCCTCGAGTGTGGGCGCCGTAGCCGCCATCTCCCGAAGCTTTGGGCTTACACCCAGCATTTCGCCGAGCGAGAATCTTGTCAGATCGTAGGCCATAATCCTTAACGGCGGTAACTACTTGAACGGCGGTACCAGGTACCCGGTAACAGGTACCGCATTAAGAAGCCCCGACTGCCGTCGTATATTTTGGAAACCAATAAGCCAGTATCGTGCCCCAACCCAAGCTCGTGACATGAAGAATTCAAGAGTGGTTCGGTCGCTGCCGCGATTTGCCGCCGGCCTTCTCGCTGCCGCGGTAGCGTGTGCGCCGAGCGGTGTCGCGCATTCGCAGATGAGCAGATTGCCGGTCGTTCGCGCCGACACGACCGCGCTTAAACGGGTTCTCGACTCGATTGCTGATGCGCATCACGGAGTCGTCGGCTACAGCGTGATAGATCTGGAGAGTGGGGAGCGCATCAACAGGCGTGGAGACGAAACTTTTCCGACCGCGAGTCTGATCAAGGTTGCAATACTCGTCACGGTGTACGATCTCGTATCGAAAGGACGGCTGTCACTCGATGATCCGCTTACGGTTCTCAAGATCGATCAGGTGCCGGGGTCGGGCGTGGTCCAGTTCCTTCACAACGGCACCGTGCTCACTGTCCACGATGCAGCGTGGTTGATGTGCACCATCAGCGACAACACTGCCACGAATCTTCTTCTGGATCGGATCATCATCCGAAGAGTGTGGGACAAAATGGATTCGCTGGGCCTGCATCACACGCGCGTTCACTCAAAGACCTTTCTGCGCAGCTCGAGCATCGCGCTGGACAGCTCGGCGAAATACGGCTTCGGTGTAACGACGCCGAACGAGATGGCTCACCTGTTCGAGCTTTTGGCGGAGGGCAAGGCTGTAAATCCCGCCGCCGATTCGACCATGCTCGACATCCTCGAGCACAACGGCACCGACTTCATGCTGCAACGTTATGCCGGGAACGCCCGCGCTGCCCACAAAGACGGCGAAGATAACGCGGTGAAGACCGAGTGCACTTTATGGTATTTGCGCAACCGCGTCATCGCTTGTGTGATGACGAAGGAGAACAAGGATCAGCGCTGGATCCTGGACAACGAGCCGCAGCTGACGATGGCAAACATGGGCCTGGCGATAATCAACGCATTCGGCGGCGTTCCGCCGGCGCCGGCCGGTCCGTAGTTCTTGTGCGCCTTGCTGAATCGGGGTTCTTCTAGTGCCCGGTTCGTTCGACGGTTTTGCCGCTGAAGTTCTCGGTGCTCAGATCTTTCGAAGCGAGTGACCGCACGTACGCTGTAAGCATCCAGATCTGATCGTTCGTTATGCGTCCGCCCCAGGCTGGCATTCCGTCGGGGCGTCCCTCGTAGATGGACTCGAAGACTTCCGCAGGTGATCCACCAAAGTGCCACCGTCCATCCTGGAACGTGGGCGCTACGGACCCCGACCCATCGGCGCCGTGACAATCGAGGCAGTTGTACGCCACGAAAAGCTGGCCACCTGTGGCCGTCGCCTTCTTGTCTCCTTCGTAGGGACTCCTGATCACGACTGGTTTGACGGCGAGCGGAAAACCGGGCGGGAGATTTTCATCGTGCTGGACGAACTGGAGACTGTCGCCGGCGACGAAGTAATGACTGCTTGTAGTGGAGTCGGAAGAAGCAGCGACCGTTGTGTCACCCGGTTTGAGCGACGCATTCCGACAAGCGAGAGCCAGGATCAGCAGCCCACACGAGCTCCTCAAGTGAAGACTCACTGTAGTAAGCTCCCGCAGTTAAATCGCAGTCGGAGCTCAAAGGGAAAAGACAAAGAGCTCTCCTCCCCAACTGGTCCACCTGCTTATATCGGGCAACGTAGTGCCTCTCTCGCGAACATCGTACGGCAGATTCGCAGCGACATCACCCGCGATGAGAAGTCCCATGTCGCCACCAATTCCTGCGTAAATTGCTACGTACTCCTTGCCGTCGGGCCCTGTGTAGGCGACAGGATTTCCAACTACGCCCGATCCAACCTTGAACTGCCAGAGAACCTTCCCACTCCGAGCGTCGACTGCCTTGAACCACCCATCGAGAGTACCGTAGAACACCACCCCACCGGCTGTTGCGAGCGCACCGCCCCACACTGGGTACGGCTCCTTTATTCCCCAGACTTTTTTGCCGGTCGTCGCATCCCACGCGATGAACTCGCCGCGATACCCACCCGGCCCACCTTTCTCCGGCGCGTTACCGCCGATGAACGGCGTGCCTGCGATGTAGGTCACTGCGCGTGACTGAAAATCCATGCACAGATTGTTGGTCGGCACGTAGAAGAGTCCTGTCTGCGGCGAGAATGCTGCTGGCTGCTGATTCTTGCCTCCCTCGAGACTCGGGCAGATGTCCTTCACGTTCTGATCCTGCGCCGTCTTTTTTGTCTGCACAACTTTGGGACGCCCGGTCGTGAGATCGACTCCGCTAGACCAATTCATCGGCACGAACGGCTGAGCGAGTATCACTTCGCCTGTTGCGCGGTCGATCGTATAGCCGAATCCGTTGCGATCGAAGTGAACGAGCGCCTTCCGTGTCTGACCATTGATCGGCAGATCGACGAGGATGTTCTCGTTGACGGCGTCGTAATCCCACATGTCGTGGGGCGTCACCTGAAATGCCCAAACGAGCTCGCCCGTGTCAGCATCGCGAGCGAGAATCGACGCCGTCCATTTGTTGTCGCCTGTGCGCTGGCTTTCGTTCCAGGGTCCAGGATTGCTCGTGCCGTAATAAATGAGATTGAGTGCCGGGTCGTACGAGATCCACCCCCATACGGCGCCTCCGCCTGTCTTCCATGTATCGCCGGGCCAGGAGGTTGCGCCGAGGTTGGTGCCTTTGTCGCTCGCGTACACCGGCTTGAACCTTGGTCCGACTTTGATGTCCTTGTCCGGACCGACGTTGTATGCGCGCCAGACCTCCTCCCCGCTCGCGGCGTCGAGAGCAGCGATCCATCCTCGCACTCCCATCTCGCCACCACTCGATCCCACTATCACTTTTCCCTTCACGACGATGGGCGCCATGGTGATCGTCTCACCGCGCGACAGGTCGCCCATCTTCGTTCGCCAGACTTGCGCACCAGTTGCTGCATTCACGGCGACGGTGTGGCCGTCGAGAAGGTTGTAGAAGATTTTTCCGTCCGAGAATGCTGCCCCCCGATTGACGACGTCGCAGCACGCGCGACCCATCGCCTGCTGTGCGTTGTCGGGGCGGAACTTCCATTTGAGCGGCTCACCCGGCTGCGTCAGATCGATCGCGTAGGACACGTTCGGGTACGGAGTCACGACGTACATCGTGTTTCCCACCACAAGAGGTTGGCCTTCGTGACCGCGCAGGACCCCCGTCGAGAATGCCCACGCGACGTGCAGATTGGCCGCGTTCGCCGGAGTGATTGAGTTGAGAGAGCTGTAGCGCGAGCTCGCGTAGTCACCGGCAGGCATTTGCCATTCGCCAGCGGGCCCTGCGTGCGCAACGGCGATCTGCGCTCCTGTAACGGACGGCGGTGCGACCTGCGCGCTGGAAGTTACGGCGGGCTGAGC
>DASQPS010000246.1:0-7220 GCA_035643845.1 Gemmatimonadaceae bacterium
GCCGCTAGAATCGTCAAAGCTGCCGGTGGCAACGCACTGAGAGGTGGCGCATTCAAACCGCGGAGCTCGCCCTACTCGTTTCAGGGAATGGGAGAAAAGGGATTGGCCCTGCTTGCGCGCGCAAAACAAGAGACCGGACTGCCCATCGTCACCGAAGCGATGGACTCCGAAGGAGCCCATCTTGTCGCCGAAGTCGCGGACTGCATCCAGATCGGCGCCCGCAACATGCAGAACTATTCCCTGCTGAAAACCGTTGGCAGGATGAAGAAGCCCATCCTCCTCAAGCGGGGGATGGCGGCGACCATCAACGATCTTCTTTTGAGCGCGGAGTACATTCTCGCGGAGGGAAATGAGAGCGTAATTCTCTGCGAGCGCGGTGTGCGAAGCTTCGATCCGGCGGCTCGCAACATGTTCGATCTGACCGCCGTCCCGATCGTCCATCGACTGTCGCACCTGCCGATCATCGCCGATCCGAGTCACGGTACCGGCCTTCGAGACAAGGTGATTCCTATGGCCCGCGCCGCTGTCGCCGCGGGCGCCGACGGTGTACTCATCGAAGTGCATCCTGAGCCGGATCGCGCGTTGTCAGATGGTGCTCAGTCGCTTTACCCAGACCAGTTCACGCAGCTCATTCGAGAGTTGCGGGCAGTCGCGGCGGCGATCGGGCGCAGCATTCCTCCCGCGGACATCGGAACGGCCCACTCGTAGCAGTGTAGGCTCTTACATGAAGACACTTATCTACCTCGCGGCGGGCGCAATCGTCGCGCTTCCTTCCGCCGCCCGCGCGCAGAATGCCGATTCGATAATCGATCGCGCCGCGGCCGCATACGCTCGACTCAACACCATGCGTGCCGAGTTCACCCAAACGCTCACGAACCCTCTTACAGGGAGGTCCGAGACCACAAAGGGCGTCATCAGCCGCAGAAAGCCGAATCTGCTCAGCATCGATTTCGACAGCGGCGATCGCGTGACGGCAGACGGATCGACTCTGTGGATCTATTTGCCCAGCAGCGCTCCCGGACAGGTGATACGTATGCCGTACACCGGAGAGAGAGCGAGCTCCGTCGATCCCGCCGATCAGTTCCTGAGCTCACCGCGCAGCCGCTTCAAGGTTTCTGCGAGCGGCACAGCATCGCTTCAAGGGCATGCAACGCACGCGGTGACGCTCGTACCCAAATCGGCGGATGCGCCGTTCAAGACCGCGAAGGTATGGATTGACGACGACGACTCGAGCATCAGAGCGTTCGATGTCGAATCCGCGAACGGCCTGAGGCGTCACGTGGTGATCACAAGCTTTACTCCCAACGCAGCTCTCAGTCGTTCGAGATTCCGGTTCGCGATTCCAAAGGGCGCAAAGGTCGTCGATCAAAAAGCCCTCGCGGGATCGGCGCGCTAGGCAGCTGGCCCAACTCTGGTCAGCGCTTACCGGTTCGCAGCAGGCCCCTGATCGCTGCCAGCTTCTTCTGATCGGTTCCCCGATACTGGGAGATCTCGATCGCAGCCGACGAAAGCGCGCGATACACCTCGAGTGCGGCAGGGTGCGAGCTTAAAGCCTGGACGTGTTTTCCGATGGTCTCAGCGTCGCCGCGCAGGACAGGTCCCGTCAGGGCATCGTCTGGTAGAGCCTGCTTCATATTCATGAGTGCTGCACTCATCAGGCTTTCCACAGCCTGGAACGCGCTGGAATCCGGAATGCCAATGTCGTGAAGTAAGTGGCCCGCGACTGACGCAAGAACCACGGGAAAATTCGACGCGATTACCGCCGCCGCATGGTATGCCGGTTTCTTTCCCGCCGGAATCTCCAACGTCCTCGCTCCGATGTGCCCGGCAAGTCGTCTCGATGCGCTCTTTGCAGCGTTGTCCCCATCGATCCCCACCCATCCTTTCCTTAGCATTTCCGCCGACACTTCCGGATCGGCAAAAGGCACGAGCGGGTGAAATGTCCCTCCCGGAAACCCAGCGTCGCTCAAGCCGCGCAAACCTGCCGGCTCTGCGATCGCCGAGGTGTGGAGTACCGCGGTACCGCGCGAAATGCGACCGTCGCTCGTAGCGACGGAAATTTCTGTCATGGTGTCGTCGAGCTGAAGATCGCGCACGCAGACCAGGACGACGTTCGCACTCGCCATTTCTGGAGGCAGGGCGCCGCTCGAGGTTGCGATACCTGACGGACGCTTACCGTGAAGTCCAACGACTTCGACCCCTGATGCGCGAAAGGCGCGGAAAAGTCCGCGCCCAACGTGCCCAGGCCCGATTATGAAAACGCGCTCGCTCACTGAGTCCCGAGCGTGTCGGCCGCCTGCGCGAGCGAGTTGGCCTTGCGAAGCAGATCGCTCTCGTTCCGCGATCCGTGCGCGAGCTCGAGCGCCTTCTGAAGTGGTTGGTCCACCGACGCGCGACGCCTGAATTCGGCATCGCTGCCGAACACATAGCGGGCGATCTCGAATCCAACAAGTCTCGTTACGAGCGGCCGCGCATCGTCGAACGTCGACCGCGGAATATCGATGCCCCGCTGCTTCATGCGCTTCCAGACTTCTTCCAGCATAGGGGGTGTGACGGAAAAATCCGGCGACGTGACTGCATGGGTTCCTTTCACGTAGAGCGCATAATCCGTCACCGCGTCCCTGAAGTGTCCGGTGTTCGCGCCAAGCGCACGAATGAAATTGCCGTCCGCAACCGGTACGCTGCTGTCGCCGGCCACGACATCCGGTGTGATTCCTCCGCCGCCATAGACGACGCGGCCCGCGTCAGTGCGAAATCGCAATCGGGGTGCGGGCGTAGCGTCTTCTTCGTCGTCGTCCTCATTGGGCAGTTGGCGCGCGATCGATCTTCCGGCAGGGGTGAACCACCGCGCGGTGGTGAGCTTGAGTCCTCCCTCTGGTCCGAAAGAAACCACGCTCTGTGCGCTTCCCTTCCCGTACGTGGGAGTGCCAACGATGACTGCGCGATCATGGTCCTGTAGCGCTCCCGCAACTATTTCGGCCGCGCTGGCGCTGCGTCCGTCCACCAATGCGATCAAGTTGAGGTCTGGCCAGCGCTGCTTCGCAGTGTCGGCGTAATCACGGTTCGCGTTGGGAACGCGACCCCGCATGCTCACTATTCGCTGGCCCGGGTTGAGGAAAATGTCCGACACTCTTACACCCTGGGTTAAAAGACCGCCGGGATTCGCGCGCAGATCCAGCACAAGAGTTTGCATTCCGGTTCGCAGAAGCGTCGAGATTGCGCCCGTTACCTCCTTTGCAGTCGAATCAGTGAATGCCTTCAGATCTATGTACCCGACGCCGTCGGCAATCATCGAAGATCTGCGAACGGCACTTTGATGGATTGTCGAGCGCACAAGCGTGAGCTCGATAGGGCTCGTCAGTCCCGGGCGCTCGATCTTGAGCGTGACCGACGTGCCAGGCTTGCCGCGCAGCGCGTTGGAGGCTTCTTCGCTCGTCCACCCCTTCGCCACCTTTCCCGCGATCTCGATTATCCGATCTCCGGTCTGCAATCCCGCGCGCTCGGCGGGACCACCAGGCAGAGGAGCGACGACGATCAGCCAACCGTCTCGCAGGTCTGTCTCGAGACCAAGGCCTGCATAGTTGCCGGTGGTGCTCTCGTTCAGGCGGGCGAAGCGGTCGGGCGGCAAAAAAGTCGTATACGGATCGCGAAGCTCATAGAGCATCCCGTCGACCGATTTGCGATAGAGTACGGAATCGCTGACCGTATCGACGTAATCGGTCTCGATGTGTTTCAATACGTTGTCGAAAAGCTGCTCGCCTTCGTATGCCGTAAAAGCACCCGTCCGGGAACCCCGCTGAAGCAGCCAGCCGCCAGTTATTAGCGCGCCGAGGAGTGTGCCGGCGACGACGATCGTGCGTGCGCGCGCGGAGGCGCTGGGAAGCTTCAGTCTCATATCGAGTTAGTTGGCAATGACGCCGAATGATTGCGGGAAAGCGGAGGCAAGCACGTTAATGATGCGATCCAGAACCGTGACTTCCTTGCCCGTGCCATCTACCAACTTGATTGGTCCGCACTCTGGATGGGAGTGTTGCCAGGACTGATCGACGAATTTTCTGAACGCTGCCCCGATCCGCTCGTGAAACTCGTCTGCCGAACGTTCCATCCGGTCGCGCTTGCCTCGAGCGTCCGCTCTTCCCAGTCCCTCGCGCAGAGGCAGATCCAGAAGGAGGGTCAGGTCCGGCACGAGTCCAGCGGTCGCCAGGCGGTTCGCAGCACGGACCTCGTCTTCAGGAAGACCTCGCCCAACAATCTGATACGCATACGTCGAAAGAAAAAACCTGTCGAGCAGAACGATATCCCCCTGGGCGAGAGCCGGTTTGATTTCCCGCGAGATCAGCTCTGCGCGTGATGCCATGAACAGGAGCGCTTCCGCGGGAGAACTGATTTGCTGTTCGGGGTCGAGGAGAATCTCGCGTATCGCATCGCCGACCGGTGTTCCACCGGGCTCGCGCACAGCAACGCAGGAAATTCCGGCCGCGCCCAGTCTTTCCGCAAGGAGGCGTATCTGCGTGGTCTTGCCGGCGCCTTCGGCTCCCTCGAAGACGATGAGCTTGCCACACGACATGATCAGGAGAGCGTAATGATGGGACTCGCTGCACCCTTCTTCATGCCGTCCATGATCCATTGGTTCACGCGGACCATGAGCTTGTCGAAATTCTCCTGCGCGGCGACAGCTCGCTGATACACGCTCTGAGACTGGATCTTCTCCAGCATTGAGTCGAGCTGTTGCTCCATTTGCTCCGTCGGATTTTCACCTCGCTGAATCAGCTGCTGCGCTTCACCGCGCAGTTTCTCCATTTGTTGCAGCAGGGCAACGGCTTCCTTGTCGTCGTTGAGTCCCTCGCTCGACCGCTTCAGCGCCTGGTACTCCGGGCTTTGGCCGATGAGCCGGCCGAGATCCTTCGCTTTCTCTTCAAGCATTTCCTCTCCTTTCACTCGCCCGACCGTTCAGTCGCATCGTGCAAACACGAATCGCTCTCGGCCGCTCAAGTCGAGCAATACCTCGATATCAGAATACCGTCCAGCCGCGGCGAGCATTTCCGCAACGGAACTCGCGCGGCGCATGTCGACCTCGAGGGCAAGCAGACCGCCAGAATGCAGAGAACCGGGCGCCTGGTTTACGACCGCACGCGTGACGGCGAGCCCGTCATCGGCGCTCAGAAGCGCGAGGCTGGGCTCCCAATCGCGCACTTCTGATGGGAGGTCCGAAAGCTCGGCAAAGCTGATATAGGGCGGGTTGCACACAATTGCGTCCATCTTCTTACCTGTTAGCGGGGCAAGCAGTGAGCCGTGACGAAACTCGACGGGCGTTTTGAGCACCGCTGAGAGCGAAGCCGCGTTGGCTCGTGCAACCGTGAGGGCGTCGAGAGAGATGTCGGTTGCAAAAATGCGCTCGAACGCGCGTTCGAATGCCAGCGAAAGTGCGATCGCGCCAGATCCCGTTCCAATGTCGGCAACGACGCGCACGTCGCCACCGCACCGGTCGAGCACGCGCTCGACGAGAAGCTCCGTCTCCACGCGTGGTATGAGCACGCGCTCGTCTACCTCTAGCGTCAAGTGCCGAAACGACGCGCGGGAGACGGCGTAGGCTAGAGGAGCGCCGCTCGCTCTGCTCATGGCCGCGCGGATGACCGCACGCGCGACGTCTGGCGAAGCGTCTGAAACTGCATTTGCCGCAGCCCAGAATTTCGGGACGTCCAGCACTGCCGCCACAATCTCTCTGGCCTCCCGCTCTGCCTCCGGGACGCCTTCGCCTTCGAGCATCGAGGCGCAACCTGCCAGGAGATCGCCGATCGTACCGATTGGAATCTTGGTCGGAAAAAACCGCGCGCTCGAGCTATTCGCCAAGCCTCTCCTCGACGTCGGCGACTTTCAGCGCCTCTATGAAAGGCTCGATGTTCCCATCGAGAACTTTGGTAAGCTCGTGGAGAGTGAGATTGATCCTGTGGTCAGTGACCCGGTTTTGCGGATAGTTATACGTCCGGATCTTCGCAGAGCGATCTCCTGTCCCGACCTGGGTCTTTCGCATTCGGGCGCGTGCCGCTTCCTGTTCCGCAATCCTGGCATCGAGCAGTCGCGCGCGAAGAACTTCCATCGCCTTGAGCTTGTTCTGCAGCTGTGATTTCTGATCTTGCTGGCTGACGACGATGCCGCTGGGAATGTGCGTGATGCGCACCGCCGAATCCGTGGTGTTGACGCTCTGGCCGCCAGGTCCAGAGGACCGAAAAACGTCGATTCGGAGATCCTTGTCCTCGATCTTGAGATCGATTTCTTCCGCCTCCGGAAGTACGGCGACCGTGGCGGCCGATGTGTGAATTCGCCCTTGGCTCTCGGTCACTGGAACTCGCTGCACACGATGCACGCCGGACTCCCAGCGCATTGCTCCATATGCGCCATCGCCCCGCACCTTGAAAATCGCTTCCTTCATTCCGCCCAGCGTCCCTTCGGATTGGGATATCATCTCAACGCGCCAGCGGCGGCCCTCGGCGAAACGGGTGTACATGCGAAAGAGGTCGGCGGCGAAGATAGCTGCTTCATCACCACCGGTGCCACCCCTGATCTCGACGATGGCGGGACGGTCGTCGAGCGGGTCCTGCGGGACGAGGGCCGGTTTTATTTTTTCGAGGAGCTGTTCGACTGATTTTTCAAGGCGCGAAATTTCGTTTTCTGCTTCGCGGGCCATCTCCGGATCCTCAGAGTCGAGGAGCTCGCGAGTTTCCGCGAGCTCCTGCTCTTGCTTCTGAAGTCTGCCGGCCATCTCTGCGAGCGGCTGAAGATGCCTGAGCTCGCGGCCCAGCGCGGCCATGCGCTGCTGGTCCCTTACAGTCTTCGGATCGGAGAGCTCTCGCTCTACCTCAGAGGCGCGTTCGACAGCGTCCCTGAGCCGGTCGCGTAGACTCAGCTTTCCGAGCTGGAGCCAGCGGCCTGCTTGCCGTACTTCTGCCGGAAGCGCTCAACGCGTCCCGCGGTATCGACGAGCTTCTGCTTGCCCGTAAAGAAAGGATGACAGTTGGCGCAGATGTCGGTGTGAATCTCCGCCTGAGTTGATCTTGTTTGATATGTATTGCCACACGCGCACTTGACCGTTGCGGTGGCGTACACTGGATGTATGTCGGGTTTCATTTCAACCTCTGGAATCGTTTCGTACGTAGCTTTGAACAATAGTTAACTGAGGCTCCGTAAACAAGTTAGAAGTCAGCGGCCCGGTGGTTGGCCTG
>DASQPS010000247.1:0-10609 GCA_035643845.1 Gemmatimonadaceae bacterium
CTGGGCTGGCGAGGGCAATTATGATCCTGAGTCGGGCGCGATACCTCTTGCGCGCGTCCGATTTTTTGAGCGTGGAACGGGTGCGATCTGGCTAAGCGATGAAGATCAGAAGACTGTGGTACTCAGTGAGAACGCCGAAGCCGTGCGGAACACCATCGCCGAAGAAGGCGCCTCGTTTATGGGAGACATCCAGGCGGTTACGGGCCTAACGATGCTGTCAGTGCGTGAAGCGATTCGCGAGCTCGTCGCGTGGGGCTTGGTCACGAACGACACGGTGGAGGCACTGAGGGAAGTTGGACGCTGGAAATCGATGATGCCGCGCACAGGCCCGGATCCGACGAGCTGGCTACCCGCGGACTACATTCCGTCTCCGAACAGGAGGATCGTTCAGCGACGTCGTAACCTCCGACGGCTTCCGAAATGGAGAAGGCCCGACAAGCCAGGCGCAGCACCGAGCGGGTGGACGGGCCGTTGGTCACTCGTACGCAGAAGGGGGACGCTCGGGCCGGAAGTTCCGGAAGAAGAAAGAGCAGAGCGGATCGCTCGCCAGTGGCTCGCACGCTACGGAATTGTTTCGCGCGACTGGTGGCGGCGAGAGCGGCCGCCCGTATCGTGGCGAGCGATCTATCGCGAGCTCAAACGACTCGAATTTCGCGGCGAGGTACGGCGCGGTTACTTCGTGAAAGGACTCGGCGGCGCGCAGTTCGCGTTGCCCGACGCTGTGGAATGGCTACGCGCCGTGGCGAGCGACGATCAGGATTCTGCGGGGTTCGTCGTCATGGCGGCGAGTGATCCCGCGAACGTTTACAACCTGCAACTCGAGCTTGTCGACCGTGATCCGCTATCAAGACCGCGCGGGTCAGGCGCGCTGCTGGTCATGCATGGTGGGAAGGTTGCAATCGCTGTCGAAGCACGAGGGCGGCGCTTCACAGTGGCGAGCTGGATGACACCCGAGCAGACCGCGGAAGCCAAGAAGGTGCTGCTTGCGCATCTTCGCGGCGAGCGATCCGCGCGCTACGTGATGTAAACGATCAGCGAATGTCGGCGCGGCCTAGTGCGGCGCGTACCGCTTCACGCATGGCGATAACTGCTTCTTCGCGCGCCGCGGGAGAGTCCTCGCGCACGTGGAGCTCGATACCATCGGCGACGGGCATGCGATGCCAACGCAACGACATGTCGTCATCGTGCGCGACAGCTTCATCCGCGCCGGCACCGAGAGCGGGAGCGAGAGCAAGAGCAATCTTCCGCTCGAGTGCATCGCCCGTGACGTCGCGCATCTCGCCGCGAATCGTATCGAGGCTCTGGCCTTCGCGCTGACGAATTTTAATTGAGAGCAGCTGGAGGAGATGACGGTACCCGTAGGTCGCGCCTGTTCCGGTTCCCTCGGGACGATCGAGCAACCCGCTCGCGACGTAGAATCGTACCGCACGCGCGCTCGGTGCCGTTCGCGCAGACGCGTTGGTGGGTCTTATGCCGGCTGCATCTACAAGAGCTGTTGCGTGTGCGGCAAGTCCGCGGGCGTTCCAGGGAGCGTGTTTAGCGTGGGCGCGGAGGAGAGCGACAGGCGATTCAGCCATGTGGATAGGATAACATTAAAGTCTTCTGCTCGCTCGTCGTGCGGAAGGTCGCCCGCGGGTGACAGAACGGAGATTTCCAGGTCGCGTTTCAGCTCGCGGAATCCGCGAAATTCTTCTACTGGCGCGGTCGAGCCCTGCTCGCCCCACACCAGCAGCGCAGGTTGACTGAGACGACGAAGTGCGTTGCGAACGTCGATGTTCAAATGCCCGGACAGAAGGGCCGCCGGTGCGTGACGCGCGCCACGCTGATGAGACGTCGCGTAATAAATCTCGACCAGCTCGCGCGTCACGAGCGCGTCGTTCGAGTAAACGTTTTTCAGGGACCGACGCAGACTGGGTTTCGAAACCAGAGCATTGAACATCGCGGTGCCGGCGATCGGAGTTTCGACGGCGAGACGTCCGGCTTCCCCACCTATGCCGACGGGTTCGTTCTGCCGCACCAGCCCCGACGGTGCGATGAGCGCAACGGCGGGAAAGCGATGCGGATCGCGCGCAGCCAGGACTATCGCGTACGCACCGGAGAGCGAGGATGCGACGAGAACGCACGGCTCGTCTATCACTCTGCTGACGAAGTCCGAGATGAGCGAGATATAGAGGCGGGCGGAATAACGGATCGCAGGCCGGTCGGAGCGTCCGAAGCCTAGCAGGTCGATGGTGTATACGGTGTTACCTCGAGCGAGGGCGTCGACATTGTTGCGCCACTCGTAGGACCATGCGGCGGGATGGATTCCGTGTATGAGAAGTAGAGGCGGGCCTTCACCATGCTTGGTGAAGGCAACGCGTCGATCTCTCCACTCGAAGCCTCCTTCTTCACCGCCTATCAGGTTGGTGAGTTGGTCGACGCCTTTGCGAGCGAATGCATTATAGGCTGCCGCGACGCCGAGGATCGCGCCGCCAGACAGCAGGATTTTTTTCCACGGTCCTTCAGGTCTTTCGTCGTTCTCGTCCATCCAACCTCACTTTCGAAAAACCGCTCAGGAAAAAGCGCGGCTACTTGAGAGTAACCGCGCTTTGAGAACTGCGCACGGGGTGGGCAACGACGGCCTACCTGCGGGAGCGGCTCCGGCTCGAGCTGCGGCGACTAGATCCACTCCGGCCGCGAGATTTCGCTCCACCGCGAGACCGCGGGGTCGTCTTTCTGCTTCCGCCTGACTTCCGAGAACTTGCCTTCCTCGTCGACTTCTTTGTGCTACCCCTGCGCGCGCTCGCTTTCCTCTTCGCACTGGTTTTCTTCTTAGCAGTGGGTCGCGATTTGGAGCTTTTACGGCCACCAGAAGCTTTCCGACTGCTCGATTTGCGGGGGCTCGATGACCGCGACGTCGAGGTGGTAGAGCTGCCTGCGGACGTGGGTCCGCTGCGGACCGACGACGTCGAACTGGGCGTAAACCCGCTTCGGCCGGTCGCGGGAGTACCGCCTGCTCCGGCCCCGCTAGCTCCTCCGGACGATGTTCCGCCAAAACCAGTCCCGCCGAGCCCTGAACTTCCGGCTAGAGCGGAGCCGCCGAGGCCTCCGCCCGTAAGAGTTGACTCCTGGCGCTTGCCAGATCCTTTGGGGCGTCCTCTTCTTCCTCTCGGCGCTCCCCCGCCGAAAAGATCTTCCTCTTCCTCTTCGTCCTCGCCCTCCTCTTCGGCCACTACGGTCGCGTCGGAGTCCACCTCTTCATCGTCATCCGCGTCTTCAGCGCTGTCCCAGAGGCGATCGCTGTGGTCTTCGTTGATTGCCCAGCCACCGTCTTCGTCCTCATCGTCTTCGTAGGAACGCTTGCCGCGACTGAAGCCACCGAGATCGTCCGGGTCGTCGTCGTCCGCGAAACGCAATGGCTCCATTGATTCACCGCTCGGCATGAGTCCTCCTATAGAGTGTTCTGCATCGCACTGAGGTAGCGCGCAATTTTCTGATTTCGCCCGCTGCACGTCGCGTGCCTTGTGCATCGACATGTGAAGCTGCGTCTCGTTGGAGGACCGATACAACCGCGCCCGCAGGACGTCAAGGCGTGTCGCGACGCAGGCGGCGTGTGACCACGCGCACGAGCGCATCATAAACACACGGATCGAACTGTTTCCCAACGTCGACTCTCAGGTGCTCCAGCGCCGCTTGCGGCTCCATGGGCTCGCGGTAAGCGCGCTTCGATGTAAGGGCATCGAAGGTATCAGCGGCGCAAAGGATCCTGGCGCCCAGAGGAATCTCCTCGCCAGAAAAGCCGTGAGGGTAGCCGGCGCCGTCCCAGTGTTCATGGTGGTGCTCGACATAGTTCAGGGGTGTTCTCAGATGAGATAAGGGCGCGAGAATGTCCAAGCCGATTTGCACGTGCTGCTTGACGTGCTCGAATTCTTCGGCGGTAAGGCGCCCGGGCTTATTGAGAATGGATTCTCGAATTCCAATCTTGCCGACGTCGTGGAGACGACCAGCGATCCGAAGGTCCTCGCACATCGTCTGATCCAGTGCCATTTCTTCGGCCAACTGCCCGGCGAGCTCCGCGACGCGCTGCGAGTGACCGCGCAGATACAAGTCCTTCGCCTCCATCGCATTGATGAGGGTCTCCGCGATGTTGACCGACATCACTCGCAGTGCCTCTTTTTCGCGCTCGAGCTCTGCGGTCCTGAGCGCGACTTCCTCGCGTATCAGCTTGTCGAGTCTTCGCTTTTCGATCAGTCCGGAACGCTTGTGAAGAGCGCGATCCACAGCTTGCTGGAGATCGGCGAGCTCCACGGGCTTCATCAAATAGTCACTTGCACCTGAAGCCAGAACTTCGGTAGCGGTAGCTGCATCGTTGACGGCCGTAAGCATGATGATGGCGAGATCCTCGTCCCTCTGGCGCGCTTGAGGTACGACCTGGACTCCGGTCATTCCGGGCATGCGAACATCACACAGCATGAGTGAGAATGGGGCCTGCTCGATAAGCTCGAGGGCCTGGTCGCCAGAACCGGCGATTTCGACCTCGTAGCCGCGCGAACGCAAAAATTTCCGAAGTGCAAGGCGGATGGTCTCTTCGTCGTCGACGATGAGAATGCGCGTCACTTCACATCCTCGGCGTAGCGTGGAAGGGAAATCGTAAATGTGGTGCCGATATCCGGGGTGCTTTCGACGGCGATAGTGCCTTGATGCGCCTGAATGATCCCGTAACTAACGCTCAATCCCAATCCGGTTCCCTCTCCCGGCGGCTTCGTGGTAAAGAAAGGCTCGAATACGCGCTCACTGACGGCCGGAGGCATTCCGTGTCCGGTATCGGATACGATGAGAGAAACAGATCCGTTCCGGCTTTGCGTGATCAGCGAGAGATGTCTGACTTTGGCGTCGCGCAGCGCAGACTCTGCATTGACGAGGAGGTTCAGCAAAACTTGCTGGAGCTTGTGCTCGTCCCCGCGCACCTTCGGGCTTGATTCGTCGAGGTGCATGTGTACTTCAATGCCGTTCGATCTCGACGCGAGAGCGCGCAGACGCACGGTGTGCTGGACTACTGTATTGATGTCGACAGGCATATCGCGCGCGTCTGTCTTTCGCGCAAAGAGCAGGAGGTCCCGAATGACTCCAATAGCGCGATCAGCTTCGCGTTTGATAAGGCTCACTGACTCGAGCTGCTCGCCTTGGAGCTTGTCCTCGAGTAGGAGTTGAGCGAGGGTCGATATGCCAGTTAGAGGATTGTTCAGCTCGTGGGCAACGCCGGCGACGAGCTCACCTATGGCGGCAAGCTTTTCGGTGCGGCCCAGACGGTCGGCGGCTTTGCGTTCCTCTGTGAGATTGCGGACGCCAATCACGAGACCGACTACGTTGTCCTCGGCGTCCCGAATGTGGCTGAGCGTGACGGCGGCGGGAAACTGCGTTCCATCCTTGCGGCGATGCGTGTGCTCGCCGGTCCAGAGCGCCTTGTCAGGAGGAACCGCGGGGATGGTTTCACGTCTCGAGGGTTGTGCGGAGGCAACGACAAAATCGTCGACAGAAAGCCGCGTTATCTCCGAGGTCTCGTATCCGTACTCGGTAATCGCGGCCGCGTTTGCGTACTGAACTCTCGCGTCTACACCGAGAATCAGAACGGGCTGCTCCATCGTTGCGAGGGCCGCGGCGAGCGTGCGCTCGCGGGCATGGATGCGTTGTTCTTCTTCACTGAGCAGTCGCACATCTATTGCGAGAGCGACGGCTGGCGCGAGACGCAACAGCGCGTCGACGTTCGGGCCTGTTTCGAGCTGCGGCGTGTCCGAGGTCACAATGAGTACGCCGATTCTTCGATCGCTGGCGAAAAGCGGAACGGCGATGGCGGGTTCGGCGGGGATGCGTTCAGGGTTGTGAGCCAGCTCGCGCAGATTTTCAATGAACGTCGGTTCTTCGCGCGCCCACGCCACGCGGACGGCGCTCCGGCCAATGGGCGCGACGATTCCTTTCATAGTTGCGCAGGCGCCGCAGGCAGCAACACATGAGAGTGTAAGGCCGTCACGGGACGTCACGCCAATCGCCTTTCCGCTCGAGGGGATGACGCTGGCGAGTATTTCGAGGATTGCCTGGCTTGCGTCTGTGACACCAATGTTGCGGAGCGCTACGCGGGCGATTTCCGCTGCCGCTTCAGTCTGCTTCTGCTCGCGGCGCTGCGCCGCGAAAAGTCGGGCGTTCTCTATCGCAACTGATGCCTGTCGGCCGATGAGCATGATGAGATCGAGATCATGCGGCTCATATGCATTCGTCTTGTAGGACAGAACCTGCATCACTCCCACGGTTCTGTCGCGGTAGATAAGGGGAGCTGTTATCTCGCTTTGCACTTCTCGTTTGGCGGCGACCTGAAAGATCGTCCCTTTCCACCAGCGTTCCGGCTTCGACGAGATGAGGGGCTGTCCGCTTTGAAAGACGCTCGTGATGGTCTCAGTGCCATGCGGGAAATCAAGGACTCCCTCGCCGTGACGCTCCTCGGCGTCAACCACGATGCAGCGCGCGTTGAGCTTGCCTGATTCGGGGTCCGCGATCATGAGCGCGAAGCACGGTGCGTCGACCACGGAGGCGACGGCTTTGTAAATCTCGCGATAGGCCTCATCGAGGGAAATCGTAGCGGAGATGGCCTGCTGCACCGTCGCGACGGCGGCGAAGCGGGCTGCTCTGCGCTGGAGCTCCTCGATCAGCTCAGTCGTCAACGAACTCCACCGTCACCGGCCGTGTAATCACGCCGGACTTGACGCCTTCATCGAGGAAGAGGCGGATGGCGCGGCGGCCGCGCTCTCCGTAATCGAGCGTCCAGTCATTGACGTACATCCCTACAAAAGCATCGGCCTTCCCGCGGTCGAGTCCGCGCGCGAATCGCATTGCGTGGTCGAGGGCGTTCTTCCGGTGGTCGAGTCCGTACGCGATGCTCTCACGCAAATGGCGCGAGACCTTTTTCTGGAGATCGCGCGGCATGTCCTTACGAATCACGTTGCCGCCGAGGGGGAGCGGCAGGCCGGTCTTCTCGAGCCACCAGGCGCCCATGTCGGCGATGAGGTGCAGACCATCATCCTTGTACGTGAGCTGCCCTTCATGGATGAGGAGTCCGGCGGCGACGTCACCCGAGAGAACTGTCTCTTCGATTTTGTCGAAGGGCGTGACGACCGGTACGAAGTCGGGCTGGAATAATCTGAGCGCGAGATAAGCACTGGTCATCAGGCCGGGCACCGCAATCCTGCGCCCAGCGATGCTTTCTCGGGTCATGGGGACTTTAGACACGAGCATCGGCCCGTAGCCATCGCCCATGGATGCACCATGTGGCAAGAGCGCGTAACGATCGGAGAGGTACGCATAGGCGTGAATCGAGACAGCGGTTACGTCGAGCTCTCCTCGCGTGGCGCGCTGGTTTAGCGTCTCGATGTCCTGCAGCTCGTGCACGTAGCTCACGCCTTCCGTGTCTATCCGACCGTCCGCCAAAGCGTAGAACATGAACGCGTCATCGGAGTCAGGACTGTGCGCGAGGTGAATCGTGCTGGGTGGGCTCATGACTTTCCGGCCAGGCTTCTATGTGCCTGCTGCAAAGCATTGGCGATGTCGTCCCTATGCCGCAGATATTCCTCGCGCTTTTTCGC
This sequence comes from Gemmatimonadaceae bacterium, assembly GCA_035643845.1. Classification (GTDB taxonomy): domain Bacteria; phylum Gemmatimonadota; class Gemmatimonadetes; order Gemmatimonadales; family Gemmatimonadaceae; genus UBA4720. The sequence goes on from DASQPS010000247.1 coordinate 7,611, forward strand.
CATTTCGGGTTTTTCGGCGGCGATAAGACGTCGCTCGTACGAGTGAAGCTGGGTGCTGTCGCCTGCGATCACCGCCAGGCGCGCTTCGAGTATCAGGCCCAACAGGTGATTCGGATTCTCGAGAAGAATGCTGTCGGCCTGCGACTTCGCGAGGGGCAGAGCTCCGGCGACTTCTCCGATTCGCCCCATGTCGTAGCGCTGATCTGCGTTTAAGGGAGAGAGCATCTGATACGCGGTAAGAGCCATAGGGGCGAAGAATTGTACGCTATCGACCTTTCCCTGCGTGGCTAGCATCATCACCCGGTTGTAAAGACGATCAGCCCGCTCCTGAGGTGATAAGCTGGAGATGTCGGGCGCGCGAACTCCTGCCGATTGATCGTCGCTGCCGGCTCCCCTGTCATCGAGCCCCGCTTGGGGAAGTGCGTTCTGGGATCCGTCAACGGTGTTGCTGCGTCGAGCGTTGAAGCCGCGGCCGGCGGCCATCGCGAATAGAGCGAGGAAAGCCAGCGCGGCAACTATCCAGGGAAGAGAGCTTGTTCGGGGTGCCGGAGCAGCTGCGGCGCCGACCAACGTTCCACATCGGTGGCAGAATTTCGCACCGGGTGTGAGGTCGGCAGAGCACGTGGCGCAAGTGGCACCGGTCAAGGGCGCGCCGCAATTGGCGCAGTAGCGACCTGTCGCCGGATTTCCGCACGACGGACAGGCCCGGGGGTCAGCTTCGGACGGCGTCATGGGCTGAAATTAGTCGGCGGTGAGCGGCAATGCACCGCTCACGAATCCGTCCCGCAGCCCGTGTTACACCGGAAACAGCATCTCTCGATACTTGGGCAGCGGCCAGAAGTCGTCGGCGACGCAGAGCTCGAGAGCGTCACACGCTTTGCGTACTTCCGCCATTGTGTCTGCGCCCTGAGACGTCAGGACATCTGCCTGACCCGGCGGATCTTCGTGCATGGTCCCGACGCGCTCGATCACATCGTTCAGATCTTCGCGATGTTTCTGAAGCTGCTTTACGAGCTCGCCGATTTTGTTCGCGGTCTCAATCTGTGGAATCGTCGCGATTCCAGCGGCTTTGGATTGTGATGCCGCTTCAGAAAGCTGGCCAAGATATCCGAACGCAGCCGGTATGACGAGCGTGTCGACCATTTCGCGGAGCGTGTCGAGCTCGATGAGCATGTCCTTCACGTAGCGCTCGACCCGAACGTGGTAGCGCGACTCGAGCTCCTCCTTGGTGAGAACTCCGAGCTTCGTCAAAAGCGCGCGCGACTGTTTGGAGACCATCTCCTTCAGAGCTTCTGGTGTGCGGCGGAGATTCGGAAGACCACGCTTCGACGCCTCCTTTACCCAGTCTTCCGAATAATTATTTCCCTCGAAGCGGACAGGCGCGCTTTCCTTGAACGCTTCGCGAACGACCTTGAGAACGGCGTCGTCGACTGATTTTGTCTTTTTGAGGGCGTCGCGCAAAGAATCGGTGAGCTCACCGATCGCGTCGGCAACCGCGGTATTGAGCAAGGCGACAGGGAATGCAATCGACGCCGAAGAGCCGACAGCGCGAAACTCGAATTTCTGGCCGGTGAACGCAAACGGTGAAGTGCGGTTGCGGTCTGTGTTGTCGCGCTGAATCTCGGGAAGACGGGCGACTCCGAGCTTGATCATTTGCTGTTCCGCAGTGCCGGAGCTCTTACCCATCGCGATCTCCTCTATCACGCGCGTCAGCATGTCTCCCATAAAAACGGAGATGATTGCCGGCGGAGCTTCGTTGGCGCCTAGCCGGTGCTCGTTACCCGAAGACGCGATGCCGGCGCGAAGAAGCCCTGAATGCTTGTAAACGGCTTTGAGCACGGCAGCGAGGAACATGAGGAAACGCAGATTCTGGTGCGGCGTCTTTCCAGGCTTGAGAAGATTCAATCCGTCCAGATCCGATGATTCAGCGGTGACGGACATCGACCAGTTGCAGTGTTTTCCGGATCCATTGATTCCCGCAAACGGCTTTTCATGAAGGACCGCCTGAAGATGGTGCCGAAGAGCGACGCGACGCAGCGTTGCCATTACGAGCATGTTGTGGTCGACGGCGAGATCCGTCTCCTCGAAGTACGGCGCCATTTCGAACTGGCACGGCGCCACCTCGTTGTGCCTCGTAGTTATCGGCACTCCGAGCTTATAAAGCTCGAACTCGGCTTCCGCGATGCACCCCTGGACGCGCTCCGGTATTCCTCCGAAGTAATGGTCCTCGAGCTGCTGGCCGCGCGGGGGAGGAGCACCGATGAGAGTGCGTCCTCCCATAACGAGGTCCGGACGCATGCCGAAATGCGCGCGATCTATCAGGAAATATTCCTGCTCCGGTCCGAGCGTTGTGTACACTCGCTGCACGCCCTTGTCGCCGAGCAGCTCGAGTAGCTCAATCGCTTTTTGGGAGAGGACGTCGGAGCTGCGCAGAAGTGGTGTCATCTCGTCCAGCGCTTCGCCGTTGTCGCCGATGAAGACAGACGGAATGCAAAGTGTGCGAGCTCCCGTCGACTCGACGATGAATACGGGGCTGGCGGGATTCCACGCCGTGTAGCCACGTGCTTCCCATGTGGCTCGCAGTCCGCCAGACGGAAAGCTCGACGCGTCCGGTTCACTCTGGATCAACTGATCGCCGGTGAAAGACTCCATTGGTTGTCTGTCGTCGTCGAAAGCGAAGAACGCATCGTGCTTCTCCGCCGTTAGCCCAGTCTGTGGCTGGAACCAGTGAGTGAAGTGTGTAACACCTCGCGCGATAGCCCATTCCTTTATGACTTGAGCGACGACGGGTGCAATCGCGCGATCCAGTTTTTTGCCCTGGCGGATCGACGCGGCGAGACTTGCGAATACCTCTCTGGGCAGCTTGTCGCGGAGCTGACGAACCCCGAGGGTGTTGACGCCAAAGTACTGGGAGGTTGGTCCGGGTATGCCGTCTTCGCTGAATCCGGGAGCGACCCGCGGGGACCGATTGGTGAGCTCCTGGATGATGGCCTTGCGTT
>DASQPS010000248.1:0-24542 GCA_035643845.1 Gemmatimonadaceae bacterium
TCTGCCACCCCGCCTCCTCACCCACGTAAAGCACGTTTTCGCGGATGAGCCTGACCTGCTGGTCGCCTCGTCGTGGGAAGAGTTGGAGTCTTTCATTCGGCGAAAACCGGTCAGCGTTGTAATCCTCAATCCGTCCGCCTCCGGCACGCTCGATGTCGATGCGGTCGCACGCCTGATCAAGCGCTACCCGTCGCTCCCGCTCGTGGCTTACGTGACCCTCCACGCGCCTACATTCAAGGCGATCGCACAGCTCGGGAAGCTTGGTCTGGAGGACGTTGTGCTCCACCGCTTCGACGATGCTCCGGAGCGTTTCCGTGAGCGTGTCGAGCAGGTCCAGGGGAATTCCCTGACGCGCCGTGCCGTAGAGGAATTGAGGGGGTCGCTGCAACAGCTGCCGAGGCCGCTGCTGGTCGCGATCGAAAACATGTTCGAGCAGCAGCACCGGTACAACCAGGCGTTCGACCTCGCGGCGGCGGGCATGCCCATCGTTGCCGTGTATCGAAACCTCGACGCCGCAGGACTCGGCTCCCCGAAGCGGCTAGTTGTGGCGGCAAAAGTTCTGCGCGCCTTTGGATATCTCAACGAGCCGGGCTACTCAGTCCTCGACGTGTCAATCAAGCTTGGGTACAAGACCACCCGGATCTTCTGTCGCCACTGGGTGGCTGTGTTTGGTGCCACTCCCGCCAGAGTGCGGAACAGACTGACCGACGACGAAGCCTTGGCTCTGGTTCTCGAGTGGATCACGACCGGCGGCGATGATCCGGGACTGCACGACGAAGGCAATCCAGGACTTACGAGATCAGGCCGCCACCGCCGCCACTGGAAAGCGGGACCAAGCTAATCCCACTGAAGGATTCCCTTCATATCGTCCAGAATGGGTACCGCAGACGAGGACCGCTTACGTGCCGCGTCCTCGGTTTCATCGGCAGCCCTGAGGAAATCCGACCAGAGCTCACCCAGCCGCACTGTCAGGGGCTCGCAAGACAGCCCCTCGCCCAGCGTATCTGTCACTACCGGGTGCGGCTTTTCAATGTCGTCGAAGCGGCCTAGCGTAATCTTTCTGGTAGTCATTTGGATGGAGGCGGTGCGCTGTCAGGCGGGTCAAAGCGATCAAAAGCGATCGCGGAGCCGCCGGCGAACGCGTTCACTAATATGCGGCCATCGCCGGTCACTCGTCTAGCGGCAACCAGATGATCCGCGAACCATTTTCCGCGTCGAGTATCCAGGTCGTCGTAGCGGACGCCCTTTCCGCTCGACGACGAATGGATGAAACGATGACTCCCCGCGTAGATCGCAACGTGACTGATGCGGCCACCTTGCTCGAAAAGCATTAGATCGCCCATTTCCAGGGAGCGCGTGGACGGTTCGATAGCGATTCCGACAGCTGCCATTTGGCGAGAAGTGCGCGGAAGGTTGACGCCCTCTTCCGCGTAGACGTATTGGACGAATCCGGAACAATCGAAACCCGAGCGTGGCGACGTGCCACCGTATCGGTACGGCACGCCGATAAAGCGCTCAGCGTCCGGTACAACTCTGCGAGCCGCTCCGCTCGCAGAGGAAGTACTTACCGGACTGCTTACTGGCCAGTGCGTTGTCACGGGCCGTGACTGGCGTGGCGCAGACGGAGGGATGCTCGAAGTGCGTCGCGGATACGGAAGCGAACGGCGGCGCGCGCCACCAAAGTGAAATCCGATTCCCACCCGATACTCCAGGCCGCGCACGAACTGCGAATCGGCCGGGCTCGCCGGAGCCGCGAGATGACGCGATCGAAGCTCTCCATTCACCGAGAGTAGCCGACCGAGTGCGAGCTGCAATCCTCCACCGTAGCTCCAGGTGCGGATCGCATCTGTGAATCCCAGCGGCTCGGCGCTGCTTTCGAGGCCTAATCCGCCAAAGGTGTACGGCATGAATCCCTCACCGAGACCTGCGTTGACGGGTCCAAGCAGAAGATCAGCATTCGTCGCCCACACCATGCTCGATGGACCCTGAAACGCCGCCGGGTCCGCGGCCGGCGAAGACACGCCGATCGCGCCGCTCCCGCGGATTCCTACATAGGGCGTACCGACACTGAGTGAGACTCCTCCCAGCGTTCGGGTTACTGGAGCGGAATTGTCGAGGGACCCGTAAAGCTCGACTCCGCCGGCCATCTGAGCGACAAGGCAACCAGGCACTGCCAAATACGATAGGGCTCCAGAGAGGCCTACCAAGCGTCGCAAGTTCATACGCGACTCCTGTAAAGAGGTTGGCCTTGAAAAAGCATTTGGGGTACCAAGCAGTGCCGTGCGTGCAAGCTCATGTGCTGTAACACTTTCGCTCAACGCTTTAATTGAGTAAACATCCTATTGTCACTTTTCCCGGACAGATTGCGAGGTCAGAGGAACGATCCGCCCGCACTGGGTATGACGAATAGATCTCGGTTCGGCTTCGCCGAGTCGCGCGAACATGTATCTGGAGGGCGAGTGCCGAAAATCGAACCGAAATCGATGTTAGCGCTGCTCTCCGCGGGCGTGATCATGTCGAACGGGTCCGCGCTTCGGGCGCCATCGATCAGCGACGCGGTTGAAACGGCATCAGCGGCGATCGCCGCGAACGTTTCCAGCGGGCCACACCTTGGCTTCGACACCTTTTCATATCCAGGTGACGAGGCAATGCGCGCATGGCTCAATGCCGACAAACCGTACAAGTGGGTCGGCTATTACCTAAGTGCACCCTGCCATACGGATTCTTCCTGGGAAGGAAAACGGCCGACTCTCTCGGCGATGGGCTGGGGCATGGCCGTCATTTACGTCGGTCAACAGACGTGGGGGCGCACGCCCGGCGAGCGAGTCAGGGTCACGCGCTACATCAGCAAACGCGTGCGACACGTCCACACGCGTCACGGCAAGAGAGTGGTGACCTACACGAGGCAGCGCGTCCCAGTTCACGTGCTCGTGGCGCCGCGCGCTTCACGCAATTCGAGCTGCTCGACGCAATTCGTGAATGCCGCGCGAGGCTTCGCGGACGCGAACGATGCAATCGCGAAGACAGCCGCCGAGGGATTCGCGCCGGGCACATCCATTTTCCTCGACGTAGAACGCATGGACGCCGTTCCGCGAGCGATGCGTGACTACTACGAGTCCTGGACGAAGCGGGTGGTCGAGGACGGTCGTTTCAAGCCAGCTTTTTACGCGCACAGCTTCAACGCAAACACGATTTATACCGATGTGAAATCGGTGTTGGCGTCGGTGGGCGTGTCGAGCGATCCGGCTTTCTGGATTGCCAGCGGACGTGGGTTCGCGGAGGACAAGGATCCGTCGGAAGTCGGTCACGCGTTCGCACAAGTGTGGCAAGGTCTTCTTGATGTCGTCGAAACCCACAACGGCGTGAAGATCCCGATAGACGTGAACGTTGCACAGCGATCGTCACCCTCCGAGGCCTATCAGGGAGAGTGACACTGCGTACTACTTCACGCGAATGATGAAGTCTTCGCGAACCGGCGGCCGGAAAATGAGGTCGATTGCCAACCAAGTAGTCTTGGCGAACGGATAGCAGAAGACTGCTCCTAGAATTGACAGTACGACACCGCCGACCTGCACGGCTGCCCACGGCGGATGCGGCCATGTGGCGATCAAGACTATAAGAAACCCAAGCGCAAGAAGAGCCTCAACCGCGATGAGGTTCAGGGTATATGCGCCGAGGAAATAATCGGGCTCGCCACGCGCGAGAAGAATTCCGCAATGCGGACAGCGCTCGTGCATCTGGAAGAAGCCATGAAAAAGGCCTCCTCTTCCACAATTGGGACAACGCAGCAGCAAGGCGCGGCCAAGCAGTCGCCACGGGGATTGGCGAGAGATGTCCGGTTGTGAATGACTCGTCATGCGCGGTCCGGTCGTCGACTAGGTCGATGACGCGCATAGAGCGCGCCCGAAGGTGATCGGTCTTTGCAACACGCAGTGCCGGAACAGCGGGCGAGGTGAGGGTATCACAATGGTAGGCTGACGCTGTTCACACTGCGTCTCGCCTGTAATATTACGCAGCGGAAGAGGCGGCCTTCTGGTCACCCTCGTCCTGAATCCGTGGGGCTAGATGCTCATATTCAGAAAGCGCACTGGTGAGTGCGTGCATCCGGCATTTGTGTGCATTCAGCGTGTGGGTCGCGCGGTTCCCGTGCAACTCCTGCTCGTGCTTGGGCTCCTGGTGCTACAGAGTCCACGCGCGCACGCCCAGACGGTTAGTCAGGCGATCTTCAATATGTTCTCAGGTGCGCGGCTTTACGTCGATCCTGCATCAGAAGCGAAGCGTCAGGCCGATGCTCTCCGGCGATCACGGCCGTCCGATGCCGCGTTGCTCGACAAGATCGCTAACGAGCCGGTTGCTCAGTGGATGGGTGACTGGAACCTGGACATCGGTCGAGAGGTCTCCAGCGCAGTTTCGCGCATCACTGGTGCGAGAGCACTGCCCGTCTTCGTCGCCTACAACATTCCGGGTCGTGACTGCGGTGAGTATTCAGCCGGCGGCGCGAACGGGAGCAATGCGTACAAAAAGTGGATTCGTTCGTTCGCCAACGGGCTCGCAAATCGACGAGCTGTCGTGATTCTCGAGCCGGATGCCCTCGCCGGAATGAGTTGCCTGAGCCCAGCCCTCCAGCAGGAGCGCGTCGATCTCATTCACGACGCGGTGCGCGTTCTCAAAGCCAAGGGAGCCGCCGTATACATAGATGCCGGCCACGCCCGCTGGGTCGCACCCCAGGAGATCGCCTCGCGTCTCAAACGCGCGGGCGTTGCTGACGCCGACGGTTTCAGCCTTAACATCTCCAACTTTCTCTCCAACGCGGTCAATATCACTTACGGCACTCAGGTCTCACGATTGATCGGCGGCAAGCACTTTATAATCGACACGAGTCGCAACGGGCAGAACGCGTCGTCGGCCGGGAACTGGTGCAATCCTACCGGACAGAAACTCGGCACGCCTCCAACGACCCACACGGGCAATCCCCTCGTGGATGCATTTTTGTGGATCAAGACTCCCGGCGAATCCGATGGCACATGCGGCGGTGGCCCCGCCGCCGGCAAATGGTGGACGGAGTACGCGCTCGGGCTCGCGGGCGGGGCGTGGGACAGGCTGCTCGGCCGAAAGTAAACCGACTAAAACCAGCTGCAACTGAGCCGGCCGCGATCAGCGGGAAGCGGGTAGTTTTCCGTTGCACTTAGCCCCTCCGTCTGGGCCAGAGCCACTACCTCAACCCTTTGTCCCCGAGGGGTGTCAGAACCTTCGACAATGCAGCTGCTTGCCAACGAGTCTCGGAGCTCGGTGAACGATATCCAACTCATCACGCGGGTGGTGGCTGGCGATGCTGCCGCCGAACGTGAGCTGTACGAGACATATGTCGATCGCATTTACCGGCTGACTTTTCGTCTCGCCGGTGACGACGAGCTCGCACGTGACTTCACGCAGGCAACCTTCATTCGTGCTTTTGAAAAGATCGGAAGCTTTCGCGGCGATTCATCGCTTTCGACGTGGCTGCACTCGATAGGACTATCGGTGGCTTTGAACGGGCTGCGAAAGACAAGGCGGCAAAGGAATCGTGAAGCTCCAATGGAAGAGGGAATGACGATCGGGACAACGTCGATCGAGGCGGAACCCGATCTCAAAGAGAGAATGGCGAGAGCGATAGACTCGCTATCGGAGAAGTACAGAACTGTATTCGTGATGCACGACGTCGAAGGCTACACGCACGAGGAGATCAGCGAGACTATGCACATTCCGATTGGAACGTCAAAGTCACACCTGTTCCACGCACGCGCGAAGCTTCGTGCAGCGCTAGCCGATTTTGCACCGGGGTGGGTGTCATGACCGAAGACAAATTCGAAGATTTTATCAGAAAGGCGGCGCCGAGCTACAACGTTCCGCCCGTGCGGACCCCCAGGGACGAGATGTGGGCCGCAATTCAGGCGCAGCGCTCGGCGGGGCCGCGTGTCGTGTATGGCGGATCGCCGAGCGTACGCGCCCCGGGTCGTGTGGACTTGGGGAGAAGAGTTTGGTTGGGAGCGGCGGCTGCGGCGGTACTGCTCGTTGCGACCGGCGTTGGGATTGGCCGGTGGACGGCATCGCCGACGCTTTCGCCGGGCAGCTTAGTCACACCGAATCTGCCCGCAAATCCTGTCGTCGTTAAGCCAAGTTCTTCAGAGGCAGTCAGCGCGGGTCCTCAGCAACGCACTGGCTCGTCCGAGGCGCCTCCGGCGAGCGCAGACAGAGAGCGCACGCTCGCGCTTGGCACTTCGCGCTCCACAGAGACGAACCTTGGTGAGACCAGGAAGCCAGGAAACGCTGCTGCTGCACCAGATGCGACGAACGCTGCGTATCGCCTTGCGGCGACTCAGCATCTGACCGACGCGGAAGCACTCCTGACTTCATTCAGAGCGCGTTCAGCGGCAGATCAACAAATGGATGCGCAGCTAGGAGCCTGGGCCCGGCAGCTTCTGAACAACACCCGACTACTGCTCGATTCGCCTGCTGCAAACGATCCGACGCGTCGACCGTTGCTGGAGGACCTCGAGCTGGTGCTCGTGCAGATCGTCCAGCTATCGCCCGGAAGCACGCCAGAGGATCGCGACCTGGTGGAAAAAACGCTACAACACGACCACGTAATGACGAGGCTGCGCACTGCGATTCCCGCGGGCGCGCAGCGTGGCAGTTGAGGACACTTCAATGACTATGAGAACACTACTCACGGCAGCAGCAATATTTTCCTCGGCGGGATTCGGATTCGCGAAATCTCCCGTCGCATCTTTCCCATATAGTCGGAGCTCGGTTGCATCGGCGGCCCTGCCGATGGCAGACGCTGCGCAGAGCGAGAGTTTCAGCTCGCTGAATAACGAGCGAGACCAGCTTCCGCCAGAAGCCTGGGCCAAGGGAGATCCCGCCGACTCACTCTATCGGCTGGCGCGCGAAGCATTGGCACGCTCCGACTACAAGCGAGCGTCGGAACTCTTCCATCGCATCGCCGAGAATTATCCTCAGTCCGCGTACGCCGGTCAGGCTCTCTACTACGAAGCATTTTCACTCTACCGGAGCGGTGGCGGCGACGATTTGAGCAAGGCGCGCGACCGCCTCAACCAGCTTGAAAAGCAGTACCCGTCGGCCGCAGCCAATGATCGAGCGACGCTGCTGACGCGAGTGTGCGGCGAGCTCGCCAAACGGGGAGACGAATCCTGCGCGGCGTCGATCGAGAAGGCCGCACAGGGCGCCAGTGATCCGGCCGTCGGCGACACGCGTGGCAATGCGCAGAGCCAGAAGTGTCCTTCGGATGATGATGATAACGACGTCAGAATCATGGCGCTCAACGCTCTCCTGCAAATGGACGCTGACCGCGCAATACCGATTCTGCAGAAGGTTCTGGCGCGCCGAGACGCATGCTCGGCAGCCCTCCGCCGTAAAGCCGTCTTCATTCTCTCGCAAAAGCAAACAGATCAGACCGCGAACATTCTCATGAATGTTGCTCGCACCGATCCGGACCCGGAAGTTCGCGAGCAGGCAGTGCAGTGGCTGTCGCAGGTGCCAGGTTCCACGGGGCTCCTCGAAGGAATTCTCAAGGGCAGCGACGACGCAAACATCAAGGAGAAGGCCCTATTCTCCCTCTCTCAACAGGATCAGCCAGCGGCGCAGCAGGCTCTGAGGGATTTTGCGCTGCGCGACAGTGAGAACCCGGACCTTCGGGAGAAAGCGATCTTCTGGCTCGGTCAGAATCGTTCGAAGGACAACACCGAATTTTTACGCAGCCTGTATTCGCGGCTCACCAACGCGGATTTGAAAGAGAAAGTTCTCTTCTCGCTCTCACAGCAGGAGGGAGTTGGCAACGAGCAGTGGCTGATGAACATCGCGGCGAACCCGAAGGAAGACATCGAGCTGCGAAAGAAGGCTTTGTTCTGGGCTGGACAGAGCGGTGTTGCCATGTCGGAGCTGGTCGGATTCTACAACAGGATGGCCGACAGCGAGATGAAGGAGCAGATGATCTTCGTCTTCTCACAGCGCGAGAACGACACCGCCGCGGTAGACAAACTGTTCGACATCGCGAAGAACGACAAAGACCCCGAGTTGAGAAAGAAGGCGATCTTCTGGCTCGGTCAGTCGCGCGATCCTCGCGTGCAGCAATTTCTCATGGATCTGATCAACAAATGAAAACACTCAGACTGACCTCGTTCGCGGGGACGAGTCTTGCCCTCGCCGCTCTGGTTTCCGTCGCCGCTGGCGCAAGCGGGCAGAGCATCGCAAGCAGAGTTGCAAGAGTTTCCAACGGAACCGTCCGCATGTCGTTCGCGGCGAGACCGGGAATTTGCGGTAGTGGCAACTCGATCAGAACTGGCGGCAGGGGCTCAATGAACTGGGGAGACAACAGGTCGCGAGACGTGGAATGGGATAGTGACTGCTCTACGGGTCCGGCGCGGATTGTTCTCGATCGTAGGAATGGCGAGCTGGCGGACCTGCGGTTCTACGTCGGCGGCCGCTGGCGCCCGGCTGGACCGGACGTGGTTGATCTTGGCAACGTACCCGCGCGCGAGGCGGCGGACTATCTGCTTTCCATCGCGCAATCAGAGCGGGGAAGCCTGGGAGAAAAAGCAATCTTGCCGGCGACGATTGCGGATAGCGCGGCTGTATGGCCAACTCTGATTCGAATGGCCCGGAACACTGATCTTCCCAGACCGACGAGAACCCAGTCTGTCTTTTGGCTCGGACAGGCGGCTGGCGAAGCAGCAACCGCGGACTTGAATTCGCTCGTCCTCGATAACAGCGTCGATCGCGAAGTACGTGAGCAGGCGGTGTTCGCGCTGTCGCAGCGGCCGCCGGCCGAAGGAGTTCCTGCGCTCATCGCGATCGCCAGGACCAACAAGGATCCCGACATTCGCAAGAAGGCGATCTTCTGGCTCGGTCAGTCCAACGATCCGCGCGCGATCGATTTATTCGAGCAGCTTCTGACCAACAAATAATTATCAGCAGCAGGAACTGTCGTCATTGCAAAGGGGGATGCGCGGAAATAGCATCCCTCTTTCGCATCCGGGCCCATCTTGGATTTTTCGCACCTCTCTACCCAACTCTCCGCGAGCCCGTTGACGGCGCTGCCGATCCTGTTCATCGCGGGCGTGCTCACGAGTCTCACGCCGTGCATCTATCCGATGATTCCGATCACGGCTGCGATCGTTGGCGGCAACTCGGTCGGTGGCCCCGCGCGAGCGCGATCTCGGACGCTTTTCCTGACTCTGTCCTATGTGGTGGGTTTGGCGGCCGCGTATGCTTCGCTCGGGCTCGTTGCCGGACTCAGCGGTACATTGTTCGGCGCCATCAGCACCAATCCTTGGGTCTACCTCGCGATGGCGAATCTGCTAATAATCGCGGCGCTCGCGATGCTCGACGTGATTCCGGTTCGTCTGCCGAGCGGACTTATGACGCGCGCATCGATGGTGGGGGAAGGTGGAAGTCTGTCGGGAGCGCTCGTTATGGGCGCGGCCTCCGGGCTGGTCGCTGCGCCGTGTGGCGCTCCGGTGATGGCTGCCGTCCTCACGTGGGTTACGACGACAAAGAGCGGTGTGCTCGGTTTCATTTACCTCTTCGTGTTTTCGCTCGGCATGTGCACGCTGCTCGTGATCGTCGGGCTTTTTAGCGGCACACTCGCACGTCTTCCCAAGGCGGGTGAGTGGATGGTCTGGGTGAAGAGGTTTTTCGCGCTGATCATGTTGGCGGTTGCGGAGTATTACCTTGTGCAGATGGGTCAGCTTCTCATCTAGTATCGCGTTCAAATCCGCCACCATCGCAAATGAAAAAAACTATTCGCGTTCAATTTTCGGTTGCCGCTCTCGCGGCGGCAGGATCGTTGCTGGGCGCTTCTGCCGGCGCGCAGGACCTGGGCATCGAAGTCGGCGCTCCGGCTCCGGCTGTCACGGTGCAGGCGCTCGACGGCAAGCAGGTGAACCTCGCTCAGTACATCGGCAAGACGCCCATGCTCATCGAATTCTGGGCGACCTGGTGTCCAAACTGTCGCGAGCTGATGCCCACGCTTCTCGACGTCGAGAAGAAATACGGGCAGCAGGTCAAGTTCGTAGCGCTCGCTGTCGCGATCAACCAATCTCCCGAGCGCGTCAGGAAATTTCTCGCGGCTCACCCCCTCCCGCACGAAACCTTATATGACACCGACGGAAAGGCTGCCAGCGCATTCGATGCACCGGCAACATCCTACGTCGTCGTCGTCGACAAGAGCGGTCGAGTCGTGTACACGGGCCTCGGCGGCAAACAGGATCTCGACGCAGCCATAAGAAAGGCCCTCTGACGAGGCGTCAGAGGGCCGTTCCAGCCATTTCGCGATTTACTGGCCAGATGCAGGCTTTGGCGGAGGCGCGAGACTGTCGACGACAGCGGCGAGGTCCGAATACGCAGACGGCGTAAGAACTTTGAAAGGTTTGGTCACGTAAGCGATTCTGCCGTCCGGTCGAACGACGAAAAGCGAACGGTTGTCCAGCTTGTTCTTCGCGTCGTAAGCTCCGTACATCTGGCCGACCTTTCCACCAGGGTCGCTTGCGAAGACGATCGGAAAGGCCTCGTCCCGCGCCCACGACGCGAGAGCCGTGTCCGGGTCGACGCTGATTCCGATCACGGCGACGTTGCGGCCGTTATTGAAGAGCGTGGCGTACTGATCACGGTACGCCTCCATTTGGATCGTTCAGCCCTTTGTCCGCGCCTGGAAAAAGAACGCGAGAACTACCGTGCTACCACGGTAATCCGAGAGTCGAACTGGCGTCTGGAGAAGTCCGTAGCGAGTAGCTCCAGTCAGCGCGAAATCGGGCGCGACGTCGTTCACGGCAGGGCCCGTCGGCGCAGGGGCTGTGGCCACCTGTTGAGCGCCCGCAATTCCAAATGCTGCCACCGATGCGGCTGCTGCCAAAGTCAACGTCTTCGTTCGAGCTACGACGTGCATGCGCCAATCCCCGATGCGATATTGCGAAAAGTCTACACGCCGTACCGCGCTGCGGCTAGCCACTACTTCCATTCCTGGCCCTTCGACCACCCTCGCCGGCAGACGCGTCAGAAAGCAGCTATCCACGTTGAATAGTTTCGCGCGCTCGCTGGCGATTGTGTGCGCAACGCTGATCCTGCCGGTGACGGGCTCCGCTCAGGACACCGCAGCGATGCGTCTCGACGTTGGCGCGCAGGCGACTTGGGTCGCGACGAGAGAGTCTCCAGCGATCGGAGGGCGCGCGCTCACCGAAGGATACCTCACGCAGCCGGTGCTCATGACAACGCTCGGCCTGTGGAATGATGCGCTTTCGCTCAGAAACACTCTGGATTTCGAGGGCGCCACGATCCGCCGAGGTGAGCTGAACGCAGGCATCTTCGGTGAAGGCTACATCGACCGCCGTCATCCGCATACGTACGTGCACGAGCTCACTGCCACGGCCGAACACAGTTTCGCCGGGACTGCGGTGTCGCTGACGGCGGGGAAGGGGTTCGCGCCTTTCGGCACTGACGATCCAATGTCGAGGCCTTTCGAGAAGTATCCGATCAATCATCACTTGGCGCAGATACCCGAGCGCGCGATAGCGATCGCCGCGTTGAGATCAGGTAGTCTGGTTCTGGACGGCGGCTTGTTCAACGGCGATGAGCCGGAGAGTCCTGGCGACACTCCGAATAAGAACAGATACTGGGATTCGTGGTCCGCTCGCGCGACGTTCCTGCCGATCTCCCAAGCGGAACTCCAGGCAAGCTATGCGCGTGTAAAGTCTCCGGAAAACGCGACGGGCGGCGGAGCGGATCAGCGTAAGCATAGCGCGTCTATTCGACTCGAGGACGCTCAACACTCGGGTTATGCTCTGCTCGAGTGGGCGCACACCCGCGAATACCTCGGAGCGACCACAACCATCGCCTACACGTCGGTGCTGGCGGAGACGTGGACTCGATACGGGAAATTGAATGGAGGGCTCAGACTGGAAAGCACCGAGCGCCCTGACGAGGACCGACTTCTCGATCCGTTCAGAACTCCGGTACCGCCAACGGATCCGGGATTTATCGGCCGGTCCCACTGGACGATAATCACGGCGAGGCTGGCTGGAGGCTTCAACCTGGGAAGGTTTGGTCTGGAGCCGTTCACAGAATTAGCGGGAATGCACGTGTCCGAGACTCTAAAGCCATCCGGCTTCGACCCGCGTGCCTTCTATGGATCGAATCGGATATGGAGCATCTCCGTGGGCGCGAAACTCTCGTTCGGCATGCATCACATGCGAATGGGCCGCTATGGCGCCGCGATCACAGATGGGATGCGGGCGCCACGCTCTGGGGGCGGAATGCCCGGGATGAACATGATGGAGACACCGCGGCCATTTCCCGCTGACTGAAACAAGGCATGGTTCAAACCGTAGGGAATTTCACGTTGTCAAACAACGTCATAACCGAACGGAGCAGCAATGAAGAGACAAATCCGGGGCGCGGCCATCGCGGCAGCCCCGTTCCTACTTGGTAGTGCCGCTCGTGCTCAAGGAGCCTACACCGCACCGCGTCACGCCGCGGTAGACGCTTCCGGCGCGCGAACGGTAGAAGTCGAGGCGGGCGCCGGGAGTCTGCGCGTAGAAGGGAAACCGGGGCTTCGGCAGGTGCAGGTGAACGGAACCGCGCGCTCTTCCTCGCAACAGTTCCTGAATCAGATCCGACTTATCGCGGAGCGCAGAGGTGACGTGGTGTTCATCAAAGCCGACATTCCTGAGGAAAACTTTCGGTCAGATGACGATTACAACTATTCGGCCGCGCTCGATCTCGTTGTCGAGGTTCCGCAGGGAATGAATGCCGACATCTCCGATGGGAGCGGCGACGCGACCGTCATGGGGGTTGGATCGCTGCAGGCGACCGACGGATCTGGAGAATTCTCTGTAGAGAGCGCATCAGGAACGGTCCGAGTCAACGATGGCTCGGGAAACCTCAAAATCGAGAATGTAGGCGGGGATGTAATGGTCACCGATGGCTCCGGCGACATCAACGTTCGCAACGTCACCGGCTCGTTCACTGTTGAGAGCGACGGCTCGGGCGGAATCTACGCGACGGATGTACGTGGTTCCGTCATCGTCGAGAACGATGGATCCGGAAACATCGAAGTTACGAAGGTGGGCCGAGATTTCAGGGTCGAATCAAAGGGCAGCGGCGATATCGAGTATGCATCCGTCTCCGGAGCTGTCGACATACCGGAAAGCCGTCGCGGCCGCCGTCGCGGAGGACGCTGAGCGAGAGCTGATTCAGAGAAGCGCACACGGGCACGAACGGTCTCGTGCACGTTTATTGCCGCACTCCTCCACGACAATTCGGGAAACGGAAGCCCTTTGTAACCTGCTTCCAAGTACTTCCTGCCCTCAACGGAGAACGAAATGCGCTTTCTGGCAATTGGTTTTTGTGCTCTCGCAGCGCTGCCTCTGGCATCGGGAGCGCAGCAGTCAAAAGTGTCCTCATCGGGACCAACCATTCAGTCTGCGGCGGTCGGATTTCGACTGCATGAAAGCAGGGTGGACGCGTCAACCAAAATGACTGCGGCGCCGTTAGTGGCGCGACATCAGGGTCAGGACGTCGCGCTCATGGCAGTCGGGGTTGGTGCGATGATCGCAGGCGCGCTCATCGGCGACACGCCGGGCACGATCATTCTGATCGGGGGAGCGGCGATGGCGCTCTTCGGACTCTATCATTATCTCGAGTAGTTCGGAAACGATCGGCGCGGCACGCCAGTCTCCGGAAAACGAATGAGACGACCGATATCGGACCGCGTCCATGGAGTGCTGGACTACGCCCTGGTCGCCGTCTTCCTCAACGCCCCGCTCGTTCTGGGGCTCCATGGGTCGGCCGCAGCAATCGCCTACTGGCTTGCCGGCACACATCTACTGCTGACGGGATTCACCAAATTCCGGCTTGGTGTGTTCAAGCTGATTCCGTTCAAGATTCACGGCGCGATCGAGCTCGTGGCGGGAGTATTCGTTCTTGTCGCGCCGTGGATTTTTGGATTCGCCGGAAACAGTGCGCCGCGAAATTGTTTCCTGGTGATTGGAGTTGTGATCCTGCTCGTGTTCGCGTTCAGCGATTATTCGCAGCGAGTCGAGCCCCCGCCACCGGATCCGAATGATCGCCGGCGCTGGAGGGGTGCGTCGAGCAGCTAGCAGCGCGACCGTGTCTCCAATCGCGACTGTTTCGCGAGCACTGACGTGCTTCGGAGGGTTCTACGCCTCTCCTTCGATGTGCAGTGTGCCCGAGCTGACGAGAACCGACGCGCCTCCGACTCGAATCGCGGCGAGCTGTCCGCGCTTCAAATCCACATCGAGCTCGAGCCTGCTCGGTCGTCCCATCTCGACGCCCTGATCGACACTCCAGTGCACAGTTCCATCACGCTTCTCTGAGCGCAAACCGAGAAACCCCGCAAGGGCGGCGCATGCGCTGCCGGTGGCAGGATCCTCGCCGATGCCCATTCCCGGAGCGAACATGCGCGCTCTAATGTGACCGCCCTCGAAGATGTTGCTCCAATCGTCGGTGCTGAAGACAAACATCTCAGGAGCCCAGTAATCTCGCAGCGCCTGCTCCCACTTCAGCGGATCTACTTTCACCCACGATAGCATCTCGGGTTTTTTGAGCGGGATGAACAGAAACGGCATCCCGCAGGACACAGCTTCCGGCTCGATCATGTCGTCTGCAACGATGTGGCTGGGTTCGAGCGATAGAACCTCACACAGCGTTTCGGGCGGCGGCGGCGGGTCCTTGATTTCGGGCAGACGCGCTGCGGTCAATTGCGAGAACACCGGCTTGCCATTTTCGGCGCGGATCACGACCGTCACCGGACCGACGCCTTCCTCCAGCACGATCTTCGTCTCGTTGCCCGCAAGAGGAATCTCGCCAGTCGAAGCGAGCACGAAAGCACAGCCTACCGTTGGATGTCCAGCGAACGGAATCTCACCGCCGGGAGTGTAGATGCGGACGCGTCGCGTATTGGTTTTGGTGTCGGGCGGAAACACGAACACGCTTTCCGAGTAGTTGAATTCGCGCGTGATCGACAACATCTGGGTGTCGGACAACCCTCTTGCATCCGGGATCACGGCGAGCGGATTGCCGCCGTGCAGGCAATCCGTGAATACGTCGGCGGTGTGAAAGGCGTAAGACATCTTGCGGTAGATAATGCGATTGCTCGAAGCCCCTGGCTAGCACACAACGTTGAATGCCTAGACAGTCATTTCCGTTTGATTGGCACTGAACAAGCACTCATGGATCAACATGAGCTTGCAAAGATCGGGCGGCCGACGGTCGAAGGCGCGCAAAGCATCGATTCGGTTTGGGCCCGCGGGCTGGATGTACAAGGATTGGGAAGGCGTGGTCTATCCAAAACCTCATCCCGCGGGCTTCGATGAGCTGCGATACATATCGGAGTTTTTCGACACCATTGAGATCAACTCCAGCTTCTATGGTCCCCCCGTCGCGAAAACCTCAGCCAACTGGGTTCGGCGCGTCGAGGACAACCACAACTTTCAATTCACCGCGAAGCTGTGGAAGCGGTTTACGCACGAGCGCGACAAAGCGTGGACGACGACCGAAGTCAATCAGGTCAAGAAAGGTTTCGATGTGCTCATGGAATCGGACAGACTCGGAGCCGTACTGCTTCAGTTTCCGTGGAGCTTCAGAAACACCGACGAAAACAATGAGTGGCTGAACGACGTCGTGCGGACTTTTTCACTCTATCCGCTGGTAGTGGAGGTTCGGCACAAGTCGTGGCTCGATCCAGCCTTTTTCAGATGGCTCTCTGAGAGCGGGGTTGGGTTCGTGAACATAGATCAACCGCTCTATCACGACTCGATCGCGCCGAGTGCGCGGGTGACATCTCACGTCGGTTACGTGAGAGTGCACGGCCGCAACTACAAGGATTGGTTCAGGGACAAAGCGCCGGTCGAACAACGCTACAATTATCTCTACAAAGCAGACGAGCTCGCCCCCTGGGCGGAGCGCGTCAGTGAGATAGCGGCGGATCCGACCACGCACGACGTCTACGTCGTCACCAACAACCATTACAAGGGAAAGGCGGTCGCAAATGCGCTTATGCTCAAGTCAATGGTGACCGGGGAGCGTGTGCCGGCACCCTCTGGCGTCTATGAGTCTTACCCCGAGACGATAGCCGATTTCACGCAGCCGACATCGGAGTTCGCCGCCGAGTCGCATCTTCATTGACTGCAAGCCCTTGAGGGCGTATATTCGTTGCTTGTCGCGCAACAGTTGCGCGTCGGCGCCAGCGAACTTCAGGGGACCTGGGATGTATTGCCAGGTCTTTTTTGATTTTGCGGCGAGTAAGAGCGGCCATTTCGGCCGCGAACATACAGTAGTCGGCACGGTCACGCACAAACGGGACTTCCGACACAATTGAATGAGGATGTACCGAACATGCGTACCACCGGCAAAGTAAAGTGGTTCAACGACGCCAAGGGCTTTGGCTTCATCACCCCAGAGAACGGACAGAAGGATTGCTTCGTTCATCACTCGGCCATTCAGGGCAGCGGCTTCAAGTCGCTGGCTGAGGGCGAGCGCGTTGAATTCGACGTCGTGCAGGGCCAGAAAGGCCCGGCGGCCGAGAACGTCACCAAGCTCGGCGCTTAAGTCGTCGCTTGCAGGACGCTGCATAGAAGGCGGGGCCGCTCTGGACAATTCCAGAGCGGCCCCGCTTTTTATTTCTGAGTATTTCTCAACCTGTTTGGAGGATTATGGCAAAAGAGGAAGCAATCGAGCTGGAAGGAACCGTCACGGAAGTATTACCCGACGCGACGTTTCGAGTGCAGGTAAATAACGGTCACGACGTGCATGCCACAATCGCGGGAAAGATGCGGAGATTCCGCATTCGAGTCCTCGCCGGCGATCGCGTAACTCTCGAGGTCTCGCCCTACGATCTGACGAGAGGACGCATCACTTTCCGGCATAAGGGCTGACGCGCAGGCGCTACGCTTATTGGGCGTAGCGAAGTATGTCGTAAAAGAAGTGGACTCCGTAACCGACGTTGTCCACTGACAGTCGCTCGTCGTTGCCGTGCATGCCGCGCTGGATCTCCGGTCTTGGGATTAGAAAGGGACTGAATCCGTAGGTCGTAATCCCGAGCTTTCGGTAGGTTGGTCTGTCCGTGGCAGCCGTTTCCATCGGCGTTGTGACGAATGCTCCAGGCGCTCGTTCGCGCGCCGACTTTTCGATAGCGCGAAAGAGATCGGTGTTTATTGGACTCTCGAGTGGCGTCTTCGGTTGGAGCAGGGTAGTGAAGTGGACGGCCGTGTCTCCCACCACATTCTTCAGCGTTTCGAGAAATGCGTCGGGATTCTGATCAGGAAGCAACCTGACGTCGAGGTCCGCCGTTGCAACGCCAGGGATCACATTGGTCTTGTTCGATCCGGCGAGCCCCGTGAGAGAGATTGTGTTCCGCAAAAATGCGTTCCACGAGACATCGCTCAGAATCCATTTTCTCGCCTTGGGATCATTGAGTGCGGCAGTCACGTTCGAGAGCCAGCTCCGCTGCGGCTCGGCGTAAGTGCTCGCGATATCGCGAAAGTATTTGTCTACGCCAGGCGTGACGTGGAGCGGGGTCTCGTACTGGGAGATCTTGTAAAGCGCAGCGACGAGTCGTGGAACAGGATTCTGCTTGGTCGGTCGCGACCCATGCGAAGGCACTCCATTCACCGTCAGACGCTGCCAGAAGGTGCGTTTCTCCGCGACGCCAACCGCGAAGTACACCACTTTTCCGTTCTCGACGAGGTTGTCAGCTCCTTCGGTGATTAGGTACTCGACATCCTTGAGCAAATCCGGATGACGATTCACGAATACGATACCGCCCGTCGACGTGAGCTCCTCATCCGAGTTGGCGATGTAGACGATGTCGCGCGTCAACGGAATTCCCGATCGCTTCAGTGCGATCATTGCCATGAGCTCGGCGACGCCTGTGCCCTTCATGTCGATCGCGCCTCGACCCCAGATGTAGCCGTCGCGCACGACGCCGGAAAACGGATCCACCGTCCAGGACGACGGAGTCGCCGGCACAACATCCATGTGATGGACGAGTGCGATCGCCTTCTTGCTTCCGTTTCCTTTGAGCCGCGCGTAGAGATTCGCGCGGTTTGGCCCGAGCTCCGCCGTGTCGAGGATTTGGGCGTCGATCCCTTCGCGGTCGAGAATTCCCTTGAGGAAGCGGGCCGCCGCGAGCTCGTTCCCGGGCGGATTCGTCGTGTTTATGCGGAGATAGTCTTCGAGGATGGACTGTGATTCGCGAGCGATCGCGTCCCAGTCGACTGGCTTCGTTTGGGCCCCGGCCTCGCTCGTGAGAAGAAAAAACGTCGCAACGGCGGTCATTCGCGGAATCCGCATCATCGAGTGACGGGGTTGAGGCCGAAGATGGAAAACGTCAAGTCAGTAAAACTATCCCGGATTCACGCTCAGGGTGGTGCTTGCTCGCCTGACGGCGGCGTTGTCGGCTTAGGAGGCGGTGGTAGCGCGGACACCCGCGCTTTGAACTCGTGAAATTGGGGCGCGTCTACGATCAGACTGTCGGAGACGCCGGGTTCCACCTCAGCGACCAGCTGCTTGGCTTTGGCAATGCGGGACTCCTCGAGCGGGTGCGAGGCAAACCATCCCTCGACGGCTGTTGGCCTCCGCTGGCGCTCCTTGAGCAGGACCTCGAACAAGTCAGGGATTCCCTCCGGGTCGTAGCCGGCGCGCGTCACGTTGACGACACCTTCCGAATCCGCCTGGAGCTCGTCGGTTCTGCTGTATCGCGCAAACAAAGCGCTTCCGCCAACCTGGACGGCCGCGCGTGCAAGCCCGTTCTGACAAATGTTGGTGAGTGTGCAGACAACGGTGAGTCCCGCATTGGCCTTTTGCTGGTTCTGCATCTCCTTGACCGAGTGTCGCTCGATCACGTGGCCAATCTCGTGACCAAGCGTACCGGTCAGCTCGTCGAGCTTGTCAGCGCTCTCGATCAGTCCGCGATTAACGTAGATGAAACCGCCGGGCAGGGCGAATGCGTTCACCTCTTCGGAATTCACGACGTAAAAATGCCAGTCGAGATCGGCCCGACTGGTGGTTCTCGCGATGGATTCGCCGAGGTTCTGGATGTAACCGCTCACGGCGGGATCCGTAACGATGGGAAGCTGCGCGTTGATCTGGGTCGCGTCCTGACGGCCCATCGCGACTTCCTTGTCCTGCGAAACGGAGCAGGAACAAAGGAAAATGGTGACTGCCACGAGAGAGGTGAAGCGGCGCATCACTCAGCCCAAAAAAAGGATAGATTCAAGGGGCAAGACATATTCCAGTACCGTCTGTCTCCAACCGTGGAAGTCGGGCTTTGACGAGAGTCTCGGCAGCCATCAACTGGCGCCTCGCCATCCTGCTGTTTGTAGTCGCGTCACTCCTCGTGCCGCTGATTGTACCGTCGGGATTTTTTTTCCCGTACGTCGTACCCAGAAACATTTTCTTTCGTGTAATCATCGAGGCGGCGACGCTGTCGCTCGTGCTCGCGGTGTGCTTCGGTGACAACGACCTCGACCTTCGCTACGAGCCGATATTCTGGGCGATAGCGCTATTCGTCGCTACCGCATTCGCGTCGGCGCTCTTTTCTCCCGCTCGCGATCACAGTCTCTACGGAGACTTCGAGAGAATGGGGGGCGTCTGGGCGTGGCTGCACCTCGCGCTTTTCTTCCTCGTGCTGCGGACGCTACGTGAAAAAGACTGGGCGTGGGTCATGAACGCTGCCCTCGTCGTCAGCATGATCGTGAGTGCGCTGACGATTCTCGAGCACTCGCGACTTGCATCGTCGCCACAGCTATCGAATTCGATACTTGCCGCGAGCTCCGGAACTGTCGGGAATTCCGGGCTGCTCGCGGCGTATCTTCTTTTCGCTACCGGAATTGCCATTTATCTGGCGTCGATCGTGCCCAAGCTACGCTTGCTGTACCTTGCAGCCGCCGGAATCGATCTGCTTGCGCTGGCCTACGCTGAGAATCGAAGCACGCTGATTGGACTCGTGCTTGGGACGATAATGGGGTCTCTGATTTTCAGCGCGATTCAGACGAAGCGCAGAAAATGGCTCGTGCCGGCCGCTGCTGTTGCGTTAGCATGCATAGTAGGAGGCGCGGCGGCACTGATACGCGCATTCCCCGCCGGTCCTGTGGCGCGTCATGCTCCCACAGTGATCGAGCGTCTCGCGCTGACCAATCCTGCCGGAACTGACGAGTCTCGGACGATGCAGTGGCGCGCGGCAATCGATGGGTTCAAGGACCGGCCCATCCTCGGTTACGGATTGGAGAACCACAATCTCGTCTGGTCCGCTCATCTCGATCCCGGCATCTATCGCATCGATACCGATATCTACGACAGGACCCATAATCAATTCCTGGAGATCCTGGCTACCACGGGCATCCTCGGCGCCATCGCATTTCTTGGAGTATGGCTGGCGATCGGCGTGACTCTGTTTCGCGCCTATCGCGACGGTGATGTCTCCCCCGGTTCGCTCGCTGTCCTTGGCGGAATTCAGATTGCATATGCGGTCTATCTCTGCTTCTGGTTCGTCGATCTGAATTCGACGATGCTCTGGATTTTGTTCGCGGCGCTGATTGCATTCCGCGAGAACCCATACGGCGTTCTTCGTCCAGCGAGCTCAGTCTTCCAGCGCCGGAAATCCGTTCCTTTCGCCATCGCATTCGCGTCCCTTTTGCTTGTCGTCGGAGCGATCTATAGCGAGGCCTATCTTCCGCTCAGGGCGAATCGCGCTTTGGCGCGGATCGACAGCTTTCGTCCCGCACGCCCCGAGACGATGAAGGACTTCGAGCGCCTTGCCGCGGCGCCATCGCATTTGACCGCGCACACACCGCTGGTCATGGCCGAATATCTCAATTGGCTGCGTCCCGATTTTCCGTCGATGCGACGAAACGCCGGCGACAGGCGCCTTCTCGAGAAAGCGTTCGCAAGCACGCTCGACGCTTTCCGCCAGGAGATACACAGAGATACCCTGAACGACAGGCTCTACACGCACGAGGCAGACGCTTTTCTCGACGCGGAGCAGTTCTACGACTCGCACGAGTACGCGGACCGTGCAATCGATGCCTTGCGGCGAGCAATCTCGTTGAGTCCGCGACGGATCCAGCCCCGAATGCTGTTGGCAACGGTGTACGAGGACGACCACGAATACGAGAGCGCGAGATCCGTTCTCGAGGACGCCATGCGGGTGGATCCCAATCTCGGAGAGCCGCGCTATCGGTTGGCAGAGGACGACTTGCGAAGGGGCAAGACCGATTCCGCTTTCCTGATGCTGCGGAGCGCTCTGGCTGATGGATACGTGGGAACGCCCGAGACCTATTTGGCTGTTGGCAAACGGCTCGAGTTCTCCGGGCATCCGTCCGACGCGGCGGGGCTGTACTCGAGCTACCTCGAGGTCAAATACACAAAAGCTGTCTGGGATGGCGCCGGAACGATCGATCGCGCGGTACCTAAGGCAGATATCGCGGTCGCGGCGCATCTTCCGCTTCTGTATGTGCGCGCGCAGGAGAGTGAACTGGCGATCAAGACGGCCGCAGCGCTGTCAGCGTTCGATTCGTCGCGCACCGACCTGGTTGAGCGGTTCGTCTCCGACGTGGGATCGCGGAAGCGGTCGCGATGGCTGGCGAAGAACTCGTTGCTTCCCTGCGCACCGGTGCGCGCGTCGAGGTCAACAGCTGCCGCCAAGCTTGACCCGTGTGGATTCTTCCGGAGAAAGCTCTAAGCCGAGTGGGCGGTCGCCGGCTGCGGTCTCGTGCTTGCGCGATGTATTCTGAGCGCCGCTATGCGACGGCCGTCCATCGCAACGACCTCCATTTCGCCACCGGGAATCGGAATCCTGTCGCCCATCCTGGGCAGTCGACCGAGCTTGGCGAAAGCGTACCCCCCGAGCGTCGTCCAGTCTCCTTCAGGAATCTGAACGCGGTAGTCTGAACGAACGTCGATCAATGAGAGCGATCCGGCGAGCTCGAGGACACCATCTGTCACAATCGATTCGCGGGACGCAAAGTCGTATTCGTCGGCGATCTCGCCAACTACTTCCTCGACCAGATCTTCCATTGTGACGATGCCGGCTGTGCCGCCGTATTCGTCGAGCACGACCGCCATGTGGGCGCGCGTCTTACGGAGATCGTCGAGCACCCGCTCGGCGGGACGGCTGTCCGGCACATACATCGGCTCGCGGACGAAATCGGCCAGATTGAATGGCGCATCACCCGAATGCAGCCACAAATCCTTCGCGAGGAAGACCCCGATTACGTCGTCCAGAGACTCCTTGAACACCGGGTACCTGGAATACCGCTCACGCCTCAGCACCTCCCAGACTTCTTCCTCGGTCGATTCGATATCGAGAGCCACGACGTCTGTTCGCGGACGCATTACATCTCTCGCCTTTTTCTCGTGAAAATCGAGGACTCCGGCGAGCATTGCGCGGTCCGATTCGTCGAGGGTGCCACGAGCGTGCGCCTGCATCACCATGAATCGGATCTCCTCCGGTGTGTGGCCCTCTTCGTCGCTCGCCTGCTCTACGCCGAACAACTGGAGCAATCCGTTCGCTGCGCCATTGAAAACCCAGATGAACGGGGACATAAATCGCGAGAACACAAGCAACGGCCGGGTCACCGCCGTCGCGGTTCTCTCGGGACTCGCAAGGGCAATCGACTTCGGGGCAAGCTCTCCGAGGACTATATGGAAGAAGGTCAGGAGCACGAACGCGACCGGGACAGCGGCAACGTGAGTGGCGGTGGGTGAGGGATTAAGTCCGACGGTGCGGAAGAGCGAATCAAAAAGGTGCGCGAGGGCGGGTTCGCCTATCCAACCCAAAGCGAGCGAAGCAATCGTGATTCCCAGTTGGGTGGCGGCGATATATCGGTCCAGATGCTGAAGGGCCGACTGGACGGTCCGTGCTCCGCGGTCGCCTTGGCCGACCATTTCGTCGATCTTGCTTCGTCTCGCGGCCAACAGGGAAAACTCGGCGGCGACGAAGAAGGCGTTCAACGCGACCAGCCCCAATACCGCGATCATGCTGCTGGCTGCCGCGGTCACGGACGGGGGATCTGGGGTGTCCGCGGCTATAAGTCCAAGGACCATATGCGTGTAATCTATATAGTAGTGGAGACTTAGGCTCCCGCTGGAGCGTCTAATTCACGGCAGCATCCGATTCATCAATTTCGAGATCGCTCTTGTCTCTGGCTTTGCCTCAATCCGTCATCGTTTCGCAACTCGCGCAGCAAGCGCCAACCGCGCAGCCCGCGCAGGCGGCCCAGTCAGCGCGCGTTCCGTCCATCACATTCGGCGGCGGCCGCGATCGTGTGCTCCGCGTTCTATACCTTGGGCGCTTTTCGCTCGCGACATCAATCTTCGTCGCTGCCATCGTCATGTGGCGCGCGGCCGACACGACCGCGACCCTGATTGCAACCCTGGCGTTTGTTGCGACGCTGGTGTTCACAGCCGGCTCGCTTCTTTACAGCGAAAAGAAACTTAGGGCGCCCGGCGATACTTTTTTTTACGTGCAGATGCTGTTCGACCTGTTTCTGGTCACGACAATCGTCCACCTGACGCAGACCGGTACTCCATCACAGCTAGCGCCGCTCTACATCCTCGTGATCGCCGTTAGCGCGCTCGTCCTCCCGCCGTCGGGCGTGCTACTTGTCGCTCTCCTTGGCGACGTACTCTATTTCGCCGTAACGCTCGTCGACCACGCGTGGAGCTTCGATCTCCCTGTTTTCGTCCAGCTCGGAATTTTCGGCGCCGTCGCGCTCGGCTGCGGCTACATCGGGTCGAGACTGCGCGAAGCGAATGCAGGTCGAGAAGAAATGGCCGCGGAGCTCGCTGCGTTTAGACTACGTGAGGCCGACATTGAAAGACTTCACACCCGTGCTGAGCGACTGGAAGCGGTTGCCGAGTTGAGCGCTTCACTCGCGCACGAAATCAAGAATCCACTCGCTTCGATTCGCAGCGCGACCGAACTATTGGCAAAAGTGCCGGCCGCCGACGACGACACGCGCACATTGACGCAGCTCGTGCAGCGCGAGTCGGATCGCCTTTCACGCCTTCTCTCGGAGTTTCTGGATTTCGCGCGGACAGGAGTCACGAGCGTACGGCGCGTTGATCTCGTCGACGTCGCCCGACACGCAGCCGCTCTCGTTTCCGCGCACCCGGACAAGCCCGAGAATGTCACCGTTCGGGAGTTGTTTCCTTCAAATCCACTGGTCGTCGTTGGCGATGATGACCTGCTCCATCGCGCGATCTTCAACCTCCTCCTCAACGCGATCCAGGCGTCGCCACCTGGCGGCGAGGTCAGAGTCGAAGCTGCCGAGCTCGCGCATCACCAGCTTCCTGCGCAGGCCGAGCACTTCTCGCGCGGCGCAATAATGCTGCGTGTGACGGATCAGGGTCGGGGAATCCCCGATTCTGTCAAGGAAAAACTTTTCGAGCCATTCGTCACGACCAAAGCAGGCGGTAGCGGACTCGGGCTGTCTATCGTCCACCGCGCTGTCGAGGCACACCACGGATTC
>DASQPS010000249.1:0-8337 GCA_035643845.1 Gemmatimonadaceae bacterium
GTAGTACGCAGCACTCGGCTCTATCGGGGCGACGTCGCAACCCGCCGGCTCCGGATACGAGTAAGCATAGAACGCTGGCTCGGACACCGGTCCGCCGACGGTACCGGGCCACCAACCCGCGCTGATGCATTCGTGTGAGTAGGCTTCGCGCGTTACGTAGTCGGCCAAATGCGGAAAGCCACCGGGATGGCGTGGCGCTGCCCGTCCGGAGAATCGCGTGCACGCGATGTCGAACGAGCCCCACCAGAAATGCGACGGACTGGATTTCCCAATGAATAGTCCTCGAAACTCCTTGAGCGCGCGATCGGCGGCCATGAGGGCTCGCCAACAGCTATTTGCAGCCTCCGGATCGTACGAAGCGTGTTCGCGGTCATCCGGGAATCGCACAACATCGGGAAGCTCCGCCGGCACCGGCCAGATTTTCACTTGAGCGTCAAGCGAGCGGAGCGTCGACATGTATTCGGCGTAAAAATCCGCGACGCTGCGGGGCGCGAGCGGAATCGTTCGCATCTCGCCATCGCTCGCTCCAATCAACAGCACGTGATTTATGAGATCGAACTCGATTTCAATGGTGCGCTCGCCGCACGGCATCGGCGACGTAGTCAGCCCACGCGACGTAACGTATAGAGCGGTCTGCCACCAATGGTTCTGCATCGGTGCGAGAGCGAGCCGGGTTTTGCCCACAATCTGCGTCCATCTGTGAAGCGTCGCCTGAGTCTCCGCCCAACCCTCGAGAGGCAGCCGCGGCCACGCTGCGATTGTATCTGCTGGCTCCATCGCTGTCCTCGCCGGAATTTGTTTGGACTTAACGTTCAAACTATATAATGGCGCGGCGCCCGATGACTGCCACTCTTCTTGCAGAAGTCCCCGACATGAATACGAACCTTCCAACCAGGCAGCTCGGAACCTCGGACCTCAATATCACCCTCGTGGGATTTGGCGCGTGGGCGATTGGCGGTGGCGGCTGGGCGCACAGCTGGGGTCCCCAGGACGACAATCAGTCGATCGCGGCGATGAACCATGCCGCGGATCTCGGCATCAACTGGATCGACACCGCCGCGGTTTACGGACTCGGTCACTCAGAGGAAGTCGTCGGTCGGTTCCTCAAGCAGCGCAAAGGCGACAGGCCCTACATCTTCACCAAGTGTGGACTGGTGTGGGATCCGAAGGATCGCATGAAAGACGCGAAGCGGATCTCGACCCCCGCATCGATACGCCGCGAGTGCGAGGCGTCCCTCAAACGCCTCGGTGTCGAGCGCATTGATCTCTACCAGATCCACCGCTTCGACGATTCCACCGGCACAACTGTCGAAGAATCCTGGCGCATGATGGAACAGCTCAGGGAAGAGGGGAAAGTGCGGGCGATCGGGGTGTCGAACTTCGACGTATCGCAGCTCCGACGGATCGAAGCCATCCACCACGTCGACTCACTTCAGCCTCCCTTTTCACTGATCAGACGCGATCAGGCTGCAGCTGAAATTCCCTGGTGCAGAGCGAA
The DNA here is from genome assembly GCA_035643845.1 of Gemmatimonadaceae bacterium. Lineage (GTDB taxonomy): Bacteria > Gemmatimonadota > Gemmatimonadetes > Gemmatimonadales > Gemmatimonadaceae > UBA4720. Next base: position 1,499 of record DASQPS010000249.1, read on the forward strand.
TCGCACCGGCGTGATCGTGTACAGCCCAATGCAATCCGGTATTCTCACCGACACTTTCTCTGCCGATCGACTCCACCAGATGGCCGACGACGACTGGCGCAAGCGCTCTGCGAATTTTCAGACCCCCAAGCTCGAAAAGAACATAGCGCTGCGCGATGCGCTGAGGCCGATCGCACAGCGACACAACACGACGGTGTCCTCGGTCGCCGTTGCCTGGACGCTAACGTGGACGGGGGTCACAGGAGCCATCGTCGGCGCTCGCTCGCCGGATCAGATCGATGGCTGGATCGACGCGGCGAAGCTGACGTTGACCGGCGAAGATCTCGACGAGATCGCGAAAATAATTGAGCGCACCGGAGCCGGCAGCGGGCCTACGCGTCCCGCTGCGATGAACCGTATGAGGGAAGCCCAGGCTGGCGCTCAGGCCACCATTTAACAGCGCGCGCACTCGGGGGCACCATACCTGCGAATGCCCCGATGGGACTTTTACCGAGCAGACTCGCACGCGTAGGGTAAACGCGATCCCGAGTGTCTAGAGAACATACTCATCGCCACGAATCTCAAGGCCGGAAAATGTTATTGCAACTAATGGCCGTTGCCGCGCTCTCGGCGCCTTCTCCAGTCGGACCGCGGCCGTCGCCGATAGGAATCGCGCGGGTGTCGAACGCGATCACCGAGACGAGTATCCAAACCGACAGCGTGGTCAAGAACGACACCGTTCCACGACGGAAGAGGCCGCGCGCAATCGAGTACAGCGACGCGTACTACACACGCCTCCGAATCCACCAGATCGCGAGTTACACCGAGCTGCCCCTCTTCGGCTCCGAATGGATCCTCGGCGACAGACTGCTGCGCGAGGAGCGAACTGGCTTCCCATCGCAGTCTCTGAAGACCGCGCACCAGGCAGTGGCGTTGGGCCTCGGCGCCCTCTTTACAATCAACACTATCACCGGTGGCTGGAACCTATGGGATTCGCGCGCCGATCCCGCCGGCAGAACCTTGCGCCTGGTGCACTCGGTTGCAATGCTCGGCGCAGACGCCGGCTTTGCATGGGCAGGCGCCAGTGGCGGCGGAGCAAAGAGGGGCCAGGCGGGCGCCGATCAGCATCGCAGGATTGCCATTGGGTCCATGGCCCTCGCCACGGCCGGCACTGTCATGATGTGGCTCCTTCACGACTGATGATGATCGCAGGCGTTATACAAACGATCGAGCACATGGCCAAGCCGTGGGCCGCGCTTTACAGCGATTCGACAGCGATCTCGAGCGCCGTGACGTTTTTTCATCTTGGCGGACTCCTTTTCGCTGGAGGACTCGCCATCTCTTCCGACCGAGCGACCTTTCGCGCTTTTCGACTGGAACCGGATGCCCGCGATCGACTACTGCACGATCTAGCCAACTCTCACAGATGGGTTCTGGGCGGAATAGCAGTCATTTTCGCGAGCGGCATCCTGCTCGTGCTTTCCGATGTAAAGACGTTCGCCTATTCGGGCATCTACTGGACGAAGATGGGACTCGTCGTCCTCCTTCTCGCCAACGGCTCTGTCCTGCAGCGCACCGAGCAAAAGCTCCGCGCCGTAAGGTTGCTGTCAGATTCGGCGCCGAACGTCCAACGACTGTGGACGAGACTTCGCATTTCGGCTATCGCGAGCATGATTTTGTGGACCTCGATCCTGCTCGCCGGTGTAATACTCGTCGAATCTTCATAGACGATTTGATCCGAACCAACCTCGACAATGAAATTTCCAGATTCCGCAGACGCGAACACGCGCGCTGATTGCGAAACCTGCCCCCTTGTTACAGACAGACGCGAATTTCTTCGCGCAGCCGGCGCTTTTGCTCTTGCCGCTATTTCCCTGAGCCTGCCGATTCGCAGCGCGACTGCCCAGGTTCTTTCGTCTGGCCTCGGCGGCAAGAAATACCTCTCTTATCCCGTACCGGCGACCGACGGCGCGGATATCGATCGCGACAATGACGTCATAATCGTGCGGTACAACAACGAGGTCATGGCGTTCAACCTCTCCTGTCCGCATCAGAACACCGCGCTTCGCTGGAATGAGAGCGTAATGCGATTCCAATGTCCGAAACATCACTCGCAGTATCAGCCGGACGGCACGTTCATCACCGGACGCGCAACCCGCAACATGGATCGCCTGGCAATCAGACGGGATGCTTCGAACAACATCGTCGTCGATCCCGACACACTTTATCAGAGTGACGACAACGCCGCAGAGTGGGCCGCGGCTGTCATAAAACTGTGAGCACGAGCGGCTGCGCCCACTGCGGTGGATCGGGCGGCACCACCCGTCGCGAATTTCTCACGGCGTCTGCGGCGGGCGCGGTCACTGCCCTGCTCGTCGCCGCGTGCGGCGGGGCGGGAGACTCCACGGCGCCGATCACGGGCCCGGTGTCGCTGAATGTACAGGTGTCGAATTACCCCGCTCTGGCAAACGTCGGTGGCATAGCGCGCGTCGACAACGGTGGGACTCCGGTGGCCGCCGTGCGCACGAGCGACACCACCTTCGCCGCATTCTCTTTGATCTGTCCGCATTTCGGCTGCACGGTCGGGATCAACGGGTCCTCATTTCTTTGCCCGTGCCACGGAGCGCGATTCGCCTCGACGGGGACGTGGATCGGAGGACAGCGTACCACAAATCTCACAGCGCTGGTTACGAGCTACGACGCAACGTCGGGAGTGCTCACCATCACTGCCTAGCACCCAGGTGCGCCGCACCTTGGGACATTCGGTGAGCTACTGAGAGACAGTCACCTCGCGGCAAGGACTACGAGCTGCCCGTACATCATCGGCGAGTGCGCGGGGAGGTTGCAGACGTACTCGAAGACCCCGGCGTTCCGCGCGATGTAATCCGCGATGACGGTCGACTGCGGTCGCAGATTCACTGCGAGACCGGGAAGGACGAAGGTGTGTTCATCGTCTTCGGGATTGATCAGCGTGAAATGAATCGTGTCACCCTGGACGACCGTGAGGCTGTTGGGCAAGAAAGCATAGACTTCCTTCCCTTCCAGCACTCCGCCTCTTCCGAAATCGCGCACCAGAAACGGGTAGGTCGCTCGGAGCTCCTTAGTCAGGAGGGGAACTGTCGTCACGGTGAGGTCACGAGTTCGGGGCTGGTATTTTGGCTTTTCCGCTTCTGGCTTGGCGCAACCGAGAATGGCAAGCGCGAGCAGCATCGTTTTGGTTGAAATCACATCCTCCAGTGCGAAATGTAGATCTCGGAAGATTACCCGATTTCATCGAAAGCTCGATGGCAAGAATTTCGCAGCGTCGGCATTGGTTTCCTCCCGCGCGCAGACCTGTGACCCACAGACAATTCAAGGACCGGCTAGGCAGACTGTGGGATGTATGGCAAGTCCATCCCGCGGCCGCCGAGCGCAGATATTCTCAGCGGAGGGTTAAGGAGGAGCCAGTGGCGGATAGCGCAGAACGGCGCAGCGGCCTCGACCGCAGGCTGGAGAGTATCTCCCGAAATCCGGTTGCGCCCGAGTTCAGTTACGGCTGGTTATGCTTCGAGACGAAGGGCGAAAAAAGGCGACTGGCGCCGGTACCAGAAGACTGGGATCGCGCCGACGACGAGACGATCGAGCAGTGGTGCTGCGTCGCGAAGCCGGTGGTGCGTCGTCCTTCGGGAACGATCCGCGGCACTGGCGGTGCTGAGAAGCATCCGTAAGAGGACGACCTCAGCCTGTCACCTCGGGCCGCATTTGACGACACGCTCAGCGGCGCGACACCACATCCAAAGTTTGTCCGCCGTCGCCGCCTCCCACGACTCGGGCACCGGGACGAGTCGCCGCTTCTCGCCTTGCTCGCTCTCGAAGCAAAGCCAGCCGTTCTCGTAGCCCGCCACCATCCTCGTGCGTGTTCCCATTGAGCGGGATCGTCGATCGGGCGTGCGTCTTCGTTCGACGCCCGCGTACGCCGACGAGGTGGCGACGCGCCGGTCTTTTTTCCGTCGCTCTGCCGATGTAGGAATCACTCGCCACACAGACCATCTGCCGCCGTCGGGAGCTTCGAACGATTTGTATGGCACCCTCGAACCTCCTTGAAAATCGGGGATGGTCATGAAGGTGGTCGACACAAGTGCAGGGCGGGTGCCAGCGACAAATGCATCGTAAACATTCGACGTCAGTTCCACGAAGCATCGCTGCATCTTAGGATTGTGTAACCGGAGATTTCATGAGCGAACGTGTCCCTGCCGTGATAGCCGCAGTATCGTCGATCGTGATTCTTGTCTATGCGTGCACGACGACGACAACGACCAATCCATCACCGTCGCCGAATCCCCAACAGCCGGTCGCTTCGTCGGGAGGCCAGCCTGCGGCGTCGCAGGGAGGTGCGCCAGGTCAACGCGGCCCCGGCGGACCGAGGATTCCGCTCACTGATTCCGCTCGGCGTGTTCGCGACAGTCTGAACGCGGCTCGGCGCGATAGCAGCGCCGCGATGGTGCTCCGCTCGATTGCTGGTCACGAGAACGAGCCCGCTGAGAGCGTCTTCAAGAACATCAAGATCTTCAAGGGCGTTCCCGCCGGACGCCTCGTGAACATCATGAACAATGGCTTCGGCCGCTCGCTCGGCGTGAGCTGCGGATTCTGTCACGTACCCGGGAAATGGGACCTCGATGACAAGGACGAAAAGAACATCGCGCGGTTGATGTTCGCGATGGTCGAGACTATCAATCGAGACTATCTCTCAAAGGTGCCGAACGATCGCGGCTCGCCTCCGGTGGCGAGCTGCTTCACTTGCCATCGCGGGAACGCACGTCCGCCGGGTCCCGATGGTCCGCCGCGCCCCGCGAATGGACAGGGCGCGCCCTGATGTCTATTTCTCGTTAACCGTGGGATATTTTTCCACCGGATACGTGCCTATCTGCTGGGCGGTGTAGATGCTCGCCCAGAAATCCGGTGGACCTTCGCTCTCGGCCACTCTGTTCACGATCGGCTTGAGCCCGTTCTTCAGATAAGCGGCGATCGCGTAAAGCTCCTCGTCCGACATGTGTCGAAACGCCGGCCATGGCATTGGTGGCGCGAGGTAGTGGGGATGCAGCGGAAAATTTCCCTGACCGGGCGTTGACGAGGTTACCTCGACGTCCGGAGTATCCTCCGGTCTCAATCCATAGCGTATAGCGTTGAATATCTGCCTCTCGGTGAATCGGCCGAGCCCCGTGGAATTGTCGGGCGTGAGATTGCGCGGCCGTGTACGGAAGGGGCCGATCTGAAATTCCATGGAGGTATCGCGTACGCCCTGCAGCCATCCCGGCGCACCGGGCACGGCGTCGCCTCCACCGTGGCATCCACCGCAGCCGTGACTCACGACCATTTGTCTACCGAGGGCGATCTGTGCCGGCAGATCACGCGACGAGGCAGTCGCAGTTCCCGAAGCAAAAGACGCGGGAGCGGGAGCGGTACACCCCGAACTGGCGAGGCTGGCTACGACGAGCAATGCCGCCGACAACGAGGCGTATTGCGGAGACTGCGTGGGGACGGGCCATCGCATCACATTGCTCCTTGAGATTGTTATTTGACTTCGAGAACTCCCATCATGCCGTGGTCTTCGTGATCGAGAATGTGGCAGTGGAACATCCACTTTCCGGGATAGTCGTCGTAGCGGACGATGATCCGCGCTGAGGAATGTTTCGGGATGTTGAGCATATCCTTCCACGACCGGTAGGGCTCCGGCACGCCGTTTCGGTCGAGCACCTGGAACTGGAATCCGTGAAGATGGAAAGGGTGGTCCATTCCAACGACGTTCTCGATCTCCCAAATCTCGGTGGCGCCAACGCGCGTACTCACGTCGACCCGCGACATATCCATGGTCTTGCCGTTGATCAGTCCCTGACTGAACACTATCGTCCGCACTGCTGTTGCTTTCGCCGTGTCGAGCGCCGGAATTTTTCGCAGAGTGGCGGGGATAGGAATCGGCGTCATCGGTGGTTCGCTCGTTGTCTCGAGCGTCAGCAGATCGTGGGTATCCTGCCAATCCTTCGGTCGCGTCTGCGACATGTAGCGATCATAGGGCAGATCTTCGAGCACACTTCGGCCGCCGGGCGCGTCGGTGCCGCGCACCAGCAGCTCCACACGTTCGCCCGTTGTGAGAAGAATTTCTTTTTCTTCAACGGGCTTCTCGAACAGACCGCCGTCGCTTCCAACATGAACGAAAGTGTGGCCCGTCAGAGCGAGTCGATAAATCCGTCCGGCGGATGCGTTAATCACCCGCCATCGCTGCACCTCGCCGCTCCGGATCGTCAGTGTGGGATTCATTTGCCCATTCACGAAGAGCATCGGGCCTTCCCGCCCATTCTCCTCATCGACCGCACCGCGATCGGACGTTGAATCCGGGAAATCGATGGCGCCATCCGGAAGAAATCGGTTGTCGGCGAGGATCAGGAGTTTTTCCGTCATCGTCGCGGGCAACGGATCGTTCGCCGCTCGCACTATGATCGCGCCAAAAAGTCCCTTTCCAATCGCGTAACCCGCGCGACGATCGGGATGAGGATGATACCAGTAGGTCCCCGCCGTACCCGGCCGCACCGTGAATTCATAGTCGTGCGATTCGCCGGGCATGATCGGTTGAAATGGACTCCCGTCGGAATCGAACGGAAGGTGGATCCCATGCCAGTGAACGGTGGTCGGCTCGGGAAGATTGTTCCTGAAGTGCACGATCACCTTGTCGCCCTCTCGGACATCGAGCGTCGGTCCGGGGACGTGTCCGTTGTACGCGAACACTTCAGTGTAGAGACCGGGCTTGTAAGCCACTCGCGCGACAGCCGCGGTGAGATTCACCTCTACTGTCTTCGGCACCTTTGAGATGTTTAGGAGTACCGCGC
>DASQPS010000250.1:0-25080 GCA_035643845.1 Gemmatimonadaceae bacterium
CATCGACATGCGCTGAAGAGAGCTGTCCACGTTCGCTCTCAAGTCATGCACGTGGTAGAGACGCGCCGCGAAAGAGACGTTCTCGCGCGGAGACAGCGCGTCATACAACATCGTGTGATGCGATATGAGTCCGACGAGCGACCTCACTTCCCGCCCCCCGGGGAGCGCGATTCCGGAAACACGGGCTGAGCCCGACGAAGGCTTGAGCAGACCCGCCAGCACTCGGAGCAGCGTCGTTTTACCGGCGCCATTTGGTCCGAAAACAGCGAGACACTCGCCCGGCGCCAGGGAAAACGAAACGCCGGCGACCGCCTTCCTCAGCCCGAAGGAGCGCGTCAGGTCGAGGACTTCGACCGCGGCCGGTTGGGCGGAAATTGTTGAAGGCATTCGCCTAGAACTTGCCACTCTGGCGAGATGCGCGCAAAACGCAGTATCCTTGCGATACGAGTCGTTTTTTCGCGTCCACCGAGCTACCGACAATGACCGACATCGACGTACTTCTAGAGGAAACCCGCAAATTCGAGCCGCCGGAGAGCTTCAGCCGAGCAGCGAACGTCCGCACGGCGGACATCTACGAACAAGCCGCGAGGGATCCCGAGAAATTCTGGGCCGACCAGGCGCACGAGCTGGACTGGATAAAGCCATGGAAAAAAGTTCTCGAATGGGATCCTCCGCACGTGAAGTGGTTCATAGGCGGAAAGATCAACATAGCGGCCAACTGCATAGACAGGCACATCGCCGGTCCTCGCCGCAACAAAGCCGCGCTTATCTGGGAAGGCGAGCCAGGCGACCAGAGAACTCTCACCTACTGGGATCTGTATTGCGAGGTGACAAAGTTCGCGAACGTCCTCAAGAAGCTTGGCGCTCGAAAGGGTGACCGCATCGCGATCTACCTGCCGCTCATTCCCGAGGCCGCAATTGCGATGCTCGCTTGCGCGCGTATTGGCGCGATCCATTCGGTGGTTTTTGGCGGATTCTCCCCGGAGTCACTGCGGGACAGAATCAATGACGCCGAAGCGAAGATTCTGATCACGGCCGACGGCGGCTATCGCCGCGGCCAGATCGTTCCACTCAAGCGGAACTCAGACAAGGCTCTCGAAGACACTCCATCGATAAAGCACGTTGTCGTCGTGCAGCGACGTCCAGGCAGCGGCGGCGACGAAGCATTCGCCGACATGAAAGAGGGACGCGATCACTGGTGGCATCGTCTGATGAAGGAGAGCTCGCTGCACTGCGAGCCCGAAGTGATGGACGCGGAAGACGTGCTGTACATCCTCTACACATCGGGCACGACGGGAAAACCGAAGGGAATCGTACACACGACCGGTGGTTATCTCACCGGAGTAACGAGCACGACGAAGATGGTTTTCGACCTGAAGGACGAAGATGTCTTCTGGTGCACCGCCGACATCGGCTGGGTAACTGGCCATTCTTACCTCGTGTACGGTCCGCTCGCGAACGGCGCGACGTGCGTCATGTACGAGGGCGCGCCGGATTGGCCGGAGCGTGATCGATTCTGGGACATCTGCGAGAGGCGAGGCGTCACGATTCTCTACACGGCGCCCACCGCGATCCGCGCGTTCATGAAATGGGGCGACGACCATCCTGCCAAGCATGATCTCTCCCGTCTCCGCTTGCTCGGATCCGTCGGCGAGCCGATCAATCCAGAAGCGTGGATGTGGTATCGCGAACACATCGGCGGAGATCGCTGCCCAATCGTCGACACGTGGTGGCAGACTGAGACGGGTGCGATCGTGATCTCTCCGCTGCCAGGAGTGACGCCGACCAAACCGGGCAGTGCCACTCAGGCGCTCCCCGGGTATTCCGCGGATCTGCTCGATTCAACCGCGAAACGCATCGACGTCGGCGGAGGACTTCTCGCTCTCACGAAGCCGTGGCCGTCCATGCTGCGAACGATCTGGGGCGACGACGCGCGTTATGTGCAGACGTATTTCTCGAAGTGGCCCGGCCGGCCCGATTTGTATTTCCCGGGCGACGGCGCGAAACGCGATGAGGATGGTTATTTCTGGATCCTCGGCAGAGTCGACGATGTGCTCAACGTGGCGGGCCATCGCATCGGCACAATGGAAGTCGAGTCGGCGCTCGTCGAGCATCCCGCGGTGGCAGAAGCGGCTGTCGTCGGAAAAACGCACGAGCTCAAGGGACAGGCAATCGCGGCGTTCGTTACGCTGCGCGACAAGTCTCGCCAGAGTCCCGCTCTTCGCGACGAGCTGCGCGAATTCGTCGCGCAAAAAATCGGCGCGCTTGCGCGTCCCGACGACATATTGTTCTCCGCTGATCTTCCAAAAACGCGTTCGGGAAAAATCATGCGACGATTGCTGCGCGACATCGCGGAAGGACGTGCTTTGGGTGACACGACGACGCTCGCGGATCCGAATGTCGTCGCGAGTCTGAAGGATCAGTACGAAGACAAGGAGGGCTGATTCTTCTCAGCCAAGGCTAACGGAGCGGGGAACTTCATCTCTTTTTCAATCAACCGCTTAGGCCTTTAGGCCGAACAAACGCCGACGCGTTTTGGCGCTGGCCCGGATGTCAGATTCGTATCGCTTGACTAGTTAAGCATGCTCCCGCAGCCGCGCGCGTTGATGCCCTCGGGACGCGTTCGCGACGCCAAAAACAAGCGACGCAGAAAGTCAAGAAAAATCGTCGCAGTTCTCCTCTGAACATGGGTGAAAACCCCGTTGCAGCTGAGGTGTGTTCTCGTCTTATAGGTGCAGCACAACCGCTTATCAAAAACGTCCGGTTTCAACCTCTGGTTCGTTACCGGCGCCATCAAATTTCGGAGAAAAAATCACAATGAAAGCGACCTATTCCCTGTTGGCCGCGATGGTGCTCGGCACAACCATCGGCGCGAGCCAGGCCAACGCACAGTGCAGCGGCAACGCCGGCACGTGTAACACGATCAACACCGCCTCGGTTACTGTCGGCGCACTCGTGAAGCTCGGCATGAGCTCAGCGAGCACAGCACTCACGAACCCGACCGCGGACGACGTCGATGCCGGTAATGTGATTGCTGACGCAGGCCCGACGTTCACGGTCAAGGCGAACAGAAGCTGGACGCTCAAGATCAAGTCGCAGAACGCGACGACCTGGACCTATGTGGGCAGCAATTCCGGTGTGAAGCCGATCGGAGACCTGTCATGGGCGACTTCGGCCGGTGGCACATACGCGGCGATCACCAACGCTGACGTGACGTTCCTCTCGGGCGCAAGCGCGAGCAATGGAACGCCTGCACAGGCTTTCTTCAAGACCAGCTGGGTAAGCGACTTCACCAGCGCGAGCAACGCACCTGGTACGTATAGCTTGCCGATTGTCTTTACCCTCACCGCTCCGTAACCGATGCAGAATTCTGGCTCTCGCTCGGCCGAAAGGCCGGGCGCAGAGCGCAGAGGGCGAGTGCGGCAAGCCGTACTCGCCCTCTGCGCTGTAGGGATGGTGGCTTCACAGCGCGCTGCCGCGCAGCTGCTCGTCGATCCGCTAGAGGTGACGCTGTTCACCACAAGCGCGAACCGTGTCGCAGCAAGCTTCACCGTCTCCAACACAACCGACGCGCCCGTCCAGGCGACGATAACCCGCCAGGACTGGGATCGTGTCGAGAATGGCGATAACCGCTTCCTCCCGGCGGGTACGAGCGGGACGTCGTGCGGCGCAATTCTCACCGCGTCCCCACTCTCTATTCGTGTCGAGCCCCACACTTCGCACACCGTCCGCGTCGGCGTTCAGAATGCCGCCGACCTGAAGAAGGAGTGCTGGGATATCTTCTTCGTCGAAGAGATCCCGCAGCGTCCGACGGTCAAGGGCAACTCGCTGCAGTACATCTTCCGAACGGGCGTGAAGGTTTACGTCGCGCCGTCCGGACTGGCGCGCGACGGCGCGATCGAGGACATGGCCGTGGAGGACGTGCCGCTCACTCCACACGCGGCTTCGAGCACGCCGAGCAAACTCGCCGCGAACGGTGCGCCGTCGACCAAACGGCAAATCGCGATTCGCTTCCACAACACCGGCGGCATGAACCTCATCGCGAAAGGTCGGCTCGAGTTCAGGCGTCTCGATAATTCGCTGGCCGCGTCGACCCCGCTTCCGGAATTTCCGACGTTGCCTGGCGCCGTCAGAAAGCTCATGGTCGACGTTCCTCCCGGTTTGACTGCCGGAGACTACGTCGTTCTCGCACTCATCGATTTCGGCGGCGCAGAGCTCGTTGCGGGCCAGATCGATTATCAGGCCAAGTAGGACGACGCAATGTCCTTCTTCAGGCGGAGCCTCCGTGGCGCCAGCACCATCGCGACGATGTTCGTCGCGGCGGCGCTGGCCGCATCTCCGCTCGTCGCGCAGAAAACCAATTTCACCGTCACGGGGGGAACGATCACTTTCCCCGCGCCGACAGCCGCGGACTACATCAACGGGTTCGTCAATTCGACCACCGGCGTCACTTTCACCCTCAACTCGGGGAACGGTGTGAATCGAACGACGACAGTTTCGATTCGCTCGGCATCCACTGATCTTGGGAACGGAAAGGTGCTCGGAGATTTGCAGTGGAAACGCTCCGACCTCGCTACCTGGAACAGCATCACGCTCGTCGATAGCCCGATCGAGCAGAGAATCGTGGTCAACAAGGGGCTGAACGATCCGTGGAGTAACACGGTGTTCTTCCGGATGACTCTCAACTGGGCGACCGACGCTCCCGCGACGTACACCGCGAACTACGTGCTCACGCTTTCGCAGACGGTCCCGTAATGCGCGCGCCTGTCGGAACGTTTGCGCTCCTCGCGCTGTGCTGGTCGCCTGCGAATTCCGTCGCGCAAACGAGCGCGGCCGCGTCGCAGGACATGCCGGCCCGCGCCACCGTGCTCGCGGACTGGAGCGCGATCCGCACCGATTCGTCCGGGAAAGGCGCCAACGTCCTTCCGTCCGTGACTACGTCCGGAGCGCCGCGCACATACCAGGTCATTTCGATTCCGTTGCCCGACGCGCTCGCGAGCTCGACGAACATCGCGATGGAGGTCGTGCCTCACGGTGATTTTGTCGTGCTCGGCGCCCACACGCGAGTCATATCCTCCGCTGCGCAGCGACGCGTCGGCATTACCATCGGCATTCCGGCAACCGCGCTCGCCGGACGGCTGCTTGCCGCGGATGCGCGCTTTTCAGCCGCGGGCACCCCTGTCATAATCGTGCCCGTCGAGATAGACGTGAGCCTCGTACGCAATATCTCGTTGCGTCAGGGAACGACTCCTGTCAGCGCGCAGGCCGGCAGCGACGTCGTCGTCCCGTTCGAGATAACGAATTCGGGCAATTCTGTCGAAAATCTGGCGATCGAGCTGACCCTGCCCCCAGGCTGGTCTTCGCGAGACGTTCGCAACGCGCCGGTTTCAATCCAACCCGGCGAGACAATCAAACGACGCGCACGCCTCGCAGTCCCGGCTTTATCGAGCACCGGCTCATCGTTCGTTCACATTGTGTTGCGCGCGGGCAGCGAAGTCCTCGGCGAACAGACCGTCGCCGTAGAGGTCTTCAACTCCAGCTCGATCGGAAAGCAGGCGGGTCCACTAATTACGTCAGCGATAGCGCACGCCAGCGACGAGAACGGCCGTCCGAGCAGTCTTCTGACACTCAGCGCGACCGGCGCGCTTTTCGATTCGGTCCGCGTCGACGCCCGGATGTCACACGGCACCACGCCGGGAGCCGCGTCGAGCAGCGCGTTCTCTCATCTCGGCTCCTACCAGTCGGCCGCGTCGCTCTCGTTCACTGCGCCGTCCGGACAGCTCAATCTCGGGAACACCGGCACGTCGTTCTCGGATCTGACTGGATTGTACCCCTACGGTGAAGGCGCACTATTGCGCCTGCAGCACCCGTCGTGGTCATTCACCGGACTCGGAGCGCTTTCCGTCGCCCAAGCCGGCGGCGGCAAACGCGAGCCGATGCTCGGCATGCGCGGCGAGCACGCTATCGGGGACGTTCAGCTCAGCACCTCCATTTCGCATCTCGCCGACGCCGGGCCCTCACCGCGCCGACTCGATGCAATCGGAGTGGGAGCAGCCGTGCCTTCGCTCTTTGGAAGCACATTCAAGGCGGAGATCGCGGAGCGCCGGTTTGCGGACGGCAATGGCATCGGCTGGTCCAGCGCGCTCGTCAGGGTCGATCCTGAGAGCAACGAAGAGTTGCGGGTGACGCATGCGCCGGGCGGAAGCGATGCGTTCGCCAGAGCGACGAACGAAGTCGTCGCCGATGTCTCACAACGATTGACGTCGCGAGCGAGCGTGAGCGCCAGCGGATGGCGGACCACTGACGCTACGTCGGTATTCAGCGGACTCAACGCGAACGGACTCTCGCTGCGCCCACAGTATGCGATTCACGGAGCCACGACGATCGCAATCGAGGCACGGTCGTACGTCTTCGATGCTACGTCGCGCCCGTCCGTCGGCAACGTTGGTGGAGGCTTCGGCAATCGCGAGCAGCAGTTGGGCGCCAGCCTGAGCACCTACGTCCACCAGTATTACCTGAACACGTCGGCGTATCTCGGCAACGTCACACGGACGGTGTCGCCTGTTGGTCAGGCAGTTATTACCGACAGGACTCCAAGAAATTACTGGACCACGAATGGGGGCTGGGCTGGGGCGGGCGGAGTGGTCGAAGTGCAAAGCCGGATAGAGCAGACGCGTGATCGCGGAGGGTTCGTCAATCAGCAGACGATGCTAGGAATTCGCGGCGAGCAGGTCGTACTGCCGTGGCTCGGCGGATTGCGAGCGGACGGTGAGCTCCAGCGCGTGTACGGTTTCGGCAACGAGAACTCCTCTGTCGTTCGCGCTGGGCTCGCCGTTCCAATCATGAGCGGTCTCGCCTTCAAGATCGACGCGGAGCGGAATTCCATTTTCCATTCTTTGACCGGCGGCGTGCCGTGGATCTTTGGCGTCCGTATCGAGCATTCGCTCACGGTGCCAATGCTGCGTCAGCCCGGCACTTCGGGATACGTTTACCAGGATTTGAACGCGAACCAGCGTCGCGACCCAGGCGAGCCCGGATTGGCTGGCGTCATCGTCAGACGCGGCGGAGAAACCGCGGTCGCAGACGCCAACGGCAAGTACCGTGTTGCAGGCGACGCGTCAAAGCCGGTGGTGATCGACGAGGCTTCATTGCCCGACGGCTGGACGCCGAGCGGATCCGGTCACGGTGACCTCAGCGTGTCGCTCACGACCTCGGCGGAGATCGAGCTGGTTGTTGCGCCACGATCGGGGATATCGGACGTGCAGGTCGATCTCGCCAAAGCTCGCGTCGTCGCACGCGACAGTGCGGGCCGAGAGTGGATCGCGCGAATGAGCGGCCCGACGACCGCCACGTTCGAGTCTCTTCCGGTGGGCAAATACACGCTCGACTTCGATCTGTCCGAATTGAGCGAGCCGCTCGTTCCGCGAGGTCCCGTGCCGCCACTCGTTGTCACTGGGAACGACGCGAAGTCGATAACGGTGACGCTTGACCCGCGTCCGATACGAATGTGGAAGCCCGCCACAAAATGATGAGACACTATCGCGCACGTCGAATCAGAGCGCTCGGCTGGCTCGCTGCAGGCGCAACGGCGCTTCTCTCGTCTGCGTGTCTCAGCTCGACGTCTCCCAAGCCGTCAGTGATTCAGCTCGCCGGAGACTGGAGTTACAGCGGAGTGCAGACCCAACCGGTAAGGCAGACGCTCGCCGGAACGTTGACCGTGTCGCGCGAATCCGGCACGAGTTTCCAGGGACGGCTTGACCTGGTCGAGACCGACGAGCAAAGCGGACAGAGCACGGTCCTCGGCGGGCTCGTCAGCGGCTCGGAGAGCGGAACGAGCGTGATCGACTTTGACGCGAACCTCGAGACGGTCCGCCGGCATGTCGGACAGATCGTAGCAGACACCATTACCGGAACCTGGATCGGAGCAGCGTCCGATGGGTCTATGTCTTCCGGAACCTTCCGAGCGGAGCGAGCAACCAAATGAGAGCCAAGGCCTTCAGGATATTGGCAATACTGGTCGCGGCACTCGCGTCGCGAGAGGCTGCGGCACAATGCAGTGCCAGCGGAGCCCCAGCCAGCTGCAATTTGCCCGGTAGCGTTTCGATGACCGCGGGGCGCATAGTGAGACTTCAGGTGAGCGCAGGCTCTACCGTTCTCACGCCGCCCACGCCCGCGGACTTCGATGCGGGCCAGAATTCGACAACAGGTCCGACACTCACGGTGAGCGCGAACTCTTCGTGGATGCTGCAGCTCCACGCGTCGGCCGCTGTTTGGACCGCGACGAACACTTCGCCAGGCGCGCCAGCGCGCGTGAACAAACCAGCGGGAGACTTGCAGTGGAGCACGAGCGCCGGTGGCCCGTTCAACGCCCTCACGACGGCTGACGCAACTCTCGTAAGCGGTCCCGCGACGCCAGCGATTGCGACGACTCTTTATTTCCACACGCTCTACGACTGGATTCAGGACACACCGGGCAACTACAGTCTTTCGGTCGTCCTCACTTTGACGGCCCCGTAAGAGCTAGCCTCTGGTACGCTCCGTGCCTAACATCAGGGCACAGCATTCACGGATGTCCAATGCACCTTCGCAATCTGTTTCCTGAATCGATCTTCGGCCGCAAGCTGAATCCGAATGCGGAGCGCCGGCTGCGTCTGTCGCAGGCCCGCGCGGAGGAGACGATCATTCGTGGCCACGTCGACAACGCGCTCATGTTCGTCGACACCCTGGCGGAGGATTTGTCGTTCGACAGGGCGATCGACACCTACATCCGCGTGATGGGCATCCCTGAGCCGCTGGCGAGCACCGTCGCCACGCGCGCGCTCGTGCACCTGGGGCGCGATCTGGTTCCATTCCGCCGGCGCATGCAGCGCGAGGGAGAGGATCAGGCGGCGGAGAAGCCGCGTCTACGCCTGGACGAGGCATCCCGGGCCGGAGACATTCGGCGGGCGTAGAGCCGGGAAGCGACAAAACCACTGAATACTACCCGCCAACCTGACGCCGAACCCCGCGAACATCCATCAGGCTGACGATGAGTATGACCGTGACAATGCAAGCCGACGTCACGCACCAGATGCAGATCGCGTGGATCACCCCGAGTTCGAGATAGGTGAGCCACGCCGAAAACAACACGCCAATCCCGGATTCGACAGCGAGCAGCGTCGAGATGAGCGGCTCGGCCTCGAAGCGGGGCATCGTTCCAACCAGTGCTATCGCGAAGACATCGAGATAGAAGAGCAGACCCCAAAGCGCCACCGGCAGGTGAAGGAAGGTCGCCCACTTGCTCGTGTTCACCGTCTCACACGAGCCGATGCTGCAGGTCAGCTCGCCGATGAAGCCGAGCTTGTAGAGCGTGAGGTAGAGGCTGATGAAGATCCCGGCCAGCGCGAGCGCGGCCACGACCATCCGTTTTGTCACTTCGGCGTGGGGCCCGGCGTGGACGATGCGGCAGTCGTCACTTTGGCTTCGCTGCCGTAGAAGATGCGCTCGTTGTGCCCGACGCCTTCGCGATCGAGTCCACGATCGTCTTCATCTCGTCATAGGAGCTCATGCCAGCGTAGAGCTTGTTTCCGATGACGAACGACGGTGTGCGATCGACTCCCTGCCTCAACCCCTCGGCGAAATTCGCTGAGATGCGCTTCTGATACTTGCGCGCGTCATAGCACGCTTCCCATTTGGCGACGTCGAGACCGATTTCCTGAGCGTAGCGCTTGAAGAACGGCTTCGGGGCGTCGGTGGATTCGCCATTCCATTCGGTTTGCGTCTGGAAAAGGCGATCGTGCATCGGCCAGAACTTTCCCTGCTCATCGGCGCACGCTGCGGCGTTGGACGCAGCAACTGTGTTCCGGTGCATGTTGAGCGGAAAATCGAAGTAGGTAAGATTGGCAAGGCCGGAGTTGATGATTCGTGTCCGCACGTCCGGCTCCGTCACTACCGAAAAGTTGGCGCAGGCAGGGCATTCAAAATCGGCGAACTCCTTGATCTTGACCGGGGCATCGACTTTGCCAATCAGATAGCCCTGTGCGGGGCCTGCGTTGGTCGTGTCGACCACCTGCGGGACCTCGCTGACCGATTGATTTTTGCGTGTCGCGACGTACGACAGTGCCGCCACGCCGACGACGACAATGGCGCCGAGGAGCCAGAAAAAAGCCTTTGGCCGGCTTGATGCATTGCGAGCCTCCCTGACGGCGTTGTTGCGGGATACGTTCCTGTCGCTCGGTCTATCGTTGTTCGGAGGCATTTCGGCGAGGCGATTATTGGTGGTGACTGCTGAGCGCGTTGTGACGCGAAAGCTAAGAGAGGGGTATCGAGATGCAAGCTGATATTCTGAGAGCGCCCGTGGGTCCCGGAGCAATGCACGTCGAGAGGTACGGTCATGGCGGCACCGCCGTCATCCTCCTGCACGGCTTTGGCACGTGCAACTTTCTATGGCGCGCGATTGCTCCTGTAATCACCTCCGCCGGACACACCGCCTACTCTGTCGATCTCCTCGGTCACGGACAATCAGATCGTCCCATCGATGCGGATTTTGGCATTGCCGCACAGGCCGAGTACATCGACGCAGCGATGACGGTGCTGCGCGTGGCGCGCGCAGTGATCGTCGGCGTGGACTTTGGCGGGGACGTCGCGATGAAGCTCGCGGCCAATCGCCCGGACCGGGTCGAGAAACTCGTTCTGATAAACACTCCCGCGTTCGACGAGCTCCCCGCGAAGGACATCACTCAGATGCAGCGAAGAACCGCTCGGTTCGCTTTCAGCCTCACGAGGGGAGTGATGGGAGCAGCGCCTCTGCTCGAGGGTGTCCTCAACGGGAGCGTCGCGGATCCTGAGCACATGCCGATGAGGCTCGTCGCCCGCTACCTTGCGCCCTTCGTCGGAAAAGACGGAGCGAACCACCTGCTGACGCTTGCGAGTGCAGTGCATCGCGCCGACCTCGACGAGGACGAGTACGCCGAAATCCACGCGCCGACGCTCATCATTTGGGGCGATGAAGACCGCTGGGTAGATCCCAAACTGGCTGATCGGCTCGTCAATGCGATTCCAGACGCACGTCTGGTGCGCCTCGCTGGTGTCGCGCGACTCGTTCCCGAGGAAAACCCCGAGCATTTGTCGGAATTGTTACTCGATTTCATCAAAAGACGCGCGGCGGCATGAACCTTTCTCCTATGAAATGGTGTCTAAGATCAGTAGATTGAAAAAGAAAATTTCATTGACGTTTTCACGCCAACCGAATTGATGAACACTCAGAAAAACAGATTCAGAAAGGAGCCGGTTCAGGCGGCAACTCCGTTTGCGGAGGCCCGGGACGAGCTGTTTCAGCAGATAATGCGGTGCGGGGTCGTAGGATCAGCGCCGGAAGATCAGAAGGACTGGTTCGACAACACGATGGAGTACCTGACGGAGCGGTACCATGAGCTCGAGCCATCGGAAATTGACGAGTTACGGGTGCTCGGCGAGAGATTCGCCCAGCCGCCAAAGGTCAGAAAGGCCGTTTAGAAAAAGGGGCGCCGCCGGCGCCCCTTTTTTTTATTACCGCCTGCCGACGACGCCTCGCCTCAAAACGATCCCGAGCCGGGCTCCGCCGCCGAGTCCAAGCTCGACTGCCGGCACCCATCCACTTCGTGCGCCAGCCGGCAATCCGCCTTCGACACCAACGAAAACGAGCAGGTATGCTCTCGATCCGCCGTCCGCCTCAGATCGGAATCGGCCGGATAGGCCCGCTCCGCCGTACGGCGCCCACCTGCTCTGCCGGAATGGATCGAGGCTGAAGCGGGAAATGAAGTCAACTCGCGCGTCGGCGCCATGCTGCGCGGCGCCGCCTCCCAACACCAATCCATTCCGAACATAAATCCCGCCGGGAATGCTGACTCCGTAGCCAGCTTCTACCGCGCTCGTCCGCCCAACAATCCCATCGAGGCGTATCTCGCTCTGGATCGCCTGCGTCGGGATCTGAGCGTTCGTCTTCACGGCGCAAAAAATGACGCATGCTATCGCGAGACGTGCGCAAACCCGGGCGAATCTCACTTCGCGCTATCGCGCCCGGCCGCGCCAGAGCGCGAAGGTGTAGTCGACAATCGACGCCGCCGAGATCACGCCAATGATCAGGATCATAACCTTGGTAACCTCCGGGACGAGGATGATCGTCACGAGGGCAATCAGTTGCAGAACGGTTACGATCTTGCCCAGCATTCTCGCTCTGAAGACAGCCGGCCGAAGCGTTGGAATAATTTTGGCGACTAGGAAGCCAACCGCTGTCGCGAGATCGCGCGTCAGGAAGATGAAATACTGGCCGGTGCCGAGTCGGCCTTCTATGAGGTACGTCGAAATCGCCACGAAAACAAAAACCCTGTCGGCCAACGGATCGAGCAGCGCGCCGGCATTGCTCTCCGTTTTCTCGTGGCGTGCCAGCCAGCCATCGATGAAATCCGTAAATCCCGCGACTGCGATCAGCGCCATCCTGTCCCACGGATCCGAGACGAGAACGAACGCGAGCGCCAGAATTACGCGCGACAGGGAGATCGTATTCGGAAGTGTGAACAACGCGCCGCGGTCCATGCGAGCGAAAAGTATGGTTGCGCCGGAATGCTTGCCAGCATACGACGTCGTGTCTAGCTTCGCTCGATGACCGCGCACAGGTTGCTGGCGGCTCTTTACATCGTTGTCTCGGCGGCAGCAATCGCGTGGGACATTCTGATGGCCGGACGCATCGCGCAGCTTCGTCGGATCCCGCGAGCGTTCCAGGCCATCACCGGAATGGCCGGACTCCTCCTGATTCCTGCGCTCGTCGTCGCCTATACCGCGCAGTCACTTCTGTACGGGCGCGCGATACTTCTCGTCGCCTGGCTGTGGCCGTTCACCTGCCTGCTTTTCCTGCTCCAGACTCTTTATGCGCTAGCGCGCCGGCTGGTAACTCCGTTTTTTGGCTTTCCACTGCTCGTGTACAACGCCGTGATCGCAACGGTCGCGCTGACAAAGTTCGTCATCACGCGTGGCGACTCTCCCGTCGAATTCGCGCTTGCCCTGAACGCGGCGCAGGCCAGCATGCTCGGCACTTTCTTCGGCGCACCAGTGCTCTGGAATCCCATTTATCTCCAGGTGCCGATTTTCGCGCCGTCGTTGCCGGCGCGTTGGGGATTCACCCGATTCGCGAGAGTAGTCATCGGAGTAGTCGTGATAATCGTCACCGCGCTCGTGTTGGTGGAGCTCCCAGGAGCGTATGCGGGAATCAAGAGCTACGGCCCTCACTCGAACGACCAGTTGCAGGAGCATCCGCAGGGAGACTTCAGGATCGGTCTCAAGATTTTCCCGGATCTCCGGGGCGGACCTCCTCCCACCGCAATCACCAACGATCTCGCGCTCGCCGACACGCTCGACGTAGACGCGATCAGTATCGTCGTCGATCCAGAAGCAGCGCGTGGAGTTGCGCTGGATTCCATTGCGCGCTCGATCGATATCGCGCGCTCTGACAGCACGCTCATCATCGTCGCGCTGGGCTATCCGAAAAAAGGCGCGGAGGAGATCAAACAATCGCGCGAGAATTACACTCTGGCCCGACTGAAGGACGTCGACCGCATCTCGCGGAGACTCAAACCGGACTACCTCATTCCCGCGGTGGACCCCACGGTCGAGGGCTCTCGAGTGCTCGGCGATCAGAGCACCGATTACTGGATGAACTACTTCACGCGGGCGTCCCGGGTTGCGCACTACATCTACCCGCGCATCAAGGTCGGGATATCAATGAGTAGTTACGGCACCCGCGACAGCACGCTCTACGCGTGGGCGGCTCGCCGGGGATCTCCCATCGACGTCCTCGGGTTCACACTATTCGCCGGTTTCGATGGGATGAGATCGCTGGATACCGATCTCCGCGTTGCGCAGCGATGGATGCGGACATTCCCAAATCCGAAGGAACACTGGGTCTTCGGCGCGGGCGGTTATCCACTTGTGCACGGCGAAGAAAATCAAAGGCGCGCGATCCTTGCCGTGCTTGCGTGGGCGACCACGCAAAGCGAGATCACGGGGCTAGTGGTCTACGAGGGTGGTGATTACAACACCGTGCGCGGCTTGCGAGCGCCGAGCGGGAGGTTGAGACCCGCTGCTGCGGAAGTGCTCCGGGATGAAAAGGAGCTGCGGGCGAGCGAGCAGTAATCGCCGGCGGCGAGCGTCAGACCGTTCGACCGACTCCCCTCACTACTCCCTCCACCCTTCGATCCGGATCGAAGTACTGGCGCGCCACCTCCACCGTGTCGTCGGCGGTCACCGCTCTCACGCGCTCGTCATACTCCACTATCTCCTGGAGTCCCGAACCGAACATCCACGCGTCGAGCATCTCGGCCAGCATCGATGCCGCGGACTCCTGGGCGATTGCGTGCGCGCCGATAGTGTATTCCTTCGCGCGCGACAGCTCATCGTCCGCGATTGGAGCCTCGCGCAGCTTCGCGAATTCGGCGAGGAGTCCGCGTCGCGCGACATCCTCCTTTTCCGGGGACGTCGCGATGTAGGAGGAGAAGATTCCAGCGAGCCTCTTCTCCGTCGGTCCAGCATGGACCGTGTACGCCAGCGACTGCCGGTCCCGAAGCTCGTCGAAGAAGCGTCCGCCCAGTCCGCTCGCTACAGTTCCGATCAGCGAGGCCGCGAATCGCGTTGGCTCCGTGCGGGACGGCGCCGGAAACGCGAGCACCATCGCTGTCTGCGCTTTGTCTCGAGATTCTACTGCAATTTCTGACTTCACCGGCCAGACGGGTTTTTCGGTTCCGGTCAGTTTTTTCGGCTTGAGCTGGTCGAGCGCTTGGGCGACGAGATCCGCCGACTTCTGCGGCTCCATGTCACCGACGACGCCGACGACCACTTGCGATTCAAGGACGCGCGAGCGATGCCATTGGCGCACCTGATCGGTCGAGATCGAGCGCAGCGAATCCTCGGTCCCCATCGGCGGATTTCCATACGGATGGCCCGCGAAAGCGAGAGCACTCGCCAACCGCATAGGGTAGCGGTACATGTCGTCACGCAGCATCGCAACGTTCGAGAGAGCCACAGTTCGCTCTGTCTCCAGTGCGTCTTCCGGGATCGTCGGATTTTGAATTACGTCTCCGAGTAGCTCGAGTGCCTGCGCCAACCGCGACTGGGGGACAGAGAATGACCATCCAAAACCATCGCTCCCAGCCGTTGCCGACATCGATCCGCCAAGCATCTCCGACTCCTCGGCGATCTGGGATGCAGTGCGAATGAGCGTTCCCTTCAGCATCGTGCGGGCTGTAAGAAGTGTGAGACCCGCTGACCGGCTTGGCTCTTCGATGGCACCGCCAACGATTGAAACGCCAATGTGTGCAATCGGAGCACCGACTTTTCTGCGGACGAGGATCGGTACCCCGCGATTGCCGCGGAAAACCGCAACACCGGCTTCTTCCCCCTCAAACGTGGCGCCCCCGGTGGCGCGTACGCGAAACGGCCCGGGCGCCGCCGGTGGCGCCGGCGGCGTCGCGCGCCTGCTACTACATAGGAGCGTCAACATTTCCCCAGCAGTGCGAGCGACGATCGGCGATTTTTCGGGTCGATACACTAGTGCGGCAGCTCGCTCAGGCGACAGACATTTCTTCGCGATCCTCTTCACATCGTCGGCGGTCGCGGAGACGTAGCGGTGGAAGTAGACATCCCCCAAACGCCAGTCACCTAGCGCCTCCCATTCGGCGAGATAGTTCGCGCGGCCCTCGGCCGTCTCGAGTCTGCGCAGCCAGCGTGCCTCGAAGACACGACGAACGCGGGTGAGCTCGAGCTCTTCGACCGGGTTCTCGCGGATTTGTCGCATCTGCTCCCAGATCGCCGCGGCTGCCTCCTTTGTTTTGTCCGGCTCGGTCTCGGCGTGGACGACAAAGACGCCCAGCTCGGTGGGAGTGTAGTCGTACGCGGTGATCGACGATGCGAGCTTTTTTTCCCGAATAGCGCGGTAAAGCCGCGACGCACGACCCGTCGCGAGAACGGCTGCTGTTACATCGAGAATAGGCGTTTCCGGGTCGAGGGTTCCCTCCGTCCGCCACCCGAATAGCAGCTGCGTTTGCGCGATGTCTCCCGCGAGCTCTCGATATCGGAACCCTGTGTGCTCGGGCTCGCCCGGCCCCGGGTGTCGCATCGGTTGTTCGGCGGTGAGACTTCCGTAAAGCTCCTGGACTCGGCCAAGCGCGGCACCAGGGTCGACGTCGCCAGAAATTACGAGGATGGTATTGGACGGCCGGTAAAAATTCCGATAAAACGCGTTCATCTTCGCGCGCGTGAAAGCGCGGAGGCCGGGTTCTCTGCCGATTCGCCAACGTCGCATCCGATGCGCGTCGTGGAGCAGCTCGTACAAGGTCTCGGTTGCGACGGCGGACGGATTATCGGACTTTCGCTTCGCCTCCTGGATGATCACTTCCATCTCTTTCGCCAGCTCTTCGTCGGCGATCAGAGAGTTTGAATACGCATCTGCCTGGATTTCGAGACCTTTCTGGAATCCGGACGACGGAAGAACCGTGTAATAGGTCGTGTTGTCGTAGATCGTGTGCGCGTTGAGGTATCCGCCGCTGGCCTTCGTCTCTTTGGCGATGTCGCCCACGCCGCGCGTCTTCGTTCCCTTGAAGAACATGTGCTCGAGCGCGTGGGCCAGCCCGTTTTCGTCGTCCCTCTCGTCGAAGTAACCCGCTTTGACGTAGGTCACGATGGCGACGACGGGTGCGGAGTGATCCTCCTGGATCAGAACCGTGAGGCCATTCGGGAGAACTCTTTGTGTGACCGAGTTGGGATCCATCATTCCGCAATCTGTTTTTGTCGCAGAAGCGCCAAGCCAACGACGAAAAACAGCGCTCCGTAGCCCACGAGCCAGAGCACGTCCTTCGTCTGCGTGATTCCACTTCCAATCAAGGAGCCTGCCACGTCGTCTACCCGATGAACTGGAGGCAGGAGCTCGACAAGCTTGCTGCGCCAACCTCCCGACGCGCCGTACAAACCGCGGAGGATGCGCGCGCCCAACCAGACCGCGATGAGAATCACCCAGTCGTACCGCGTCGTCACAGAAAGAAAAAACCCGATACCGCCCATGGCGACGTAGATGAGCGCCGCGTACAGGAGGAAATGCCCGATTCGGAAATCCGGGACAATCGTGTGCAGCAACACTGCGAACAGAAGCATTGTCGCGACCAGGCCGACCATATAAACGAAAAACGTCTGCGTGTAGTACACCACCGGACTGACGGGCTGCGCGAACAGAAAACGGTAGTAACCCGTCTTTCGATCGGTCGAGACAATGCCGTGTAGGGCGATCAACACGGCAATAAATACGACGGAAGACGAGACCTGGATGGACAGAGCGGCGATCTGAAACTGACTACCCGACGGGAAGCCGGCACCGCTCATGTGACGGAGCGGCGCCAGCGGAGCATATCCGTAAAGCACGCCGATCACGACGATCGCGATGCCACGCTGGAGAGCGAAGTCGCGGAACTGCCAGAGGGTGTACCTGATGAGTGGGTTGCCGTTCATTGTGACTCTCCGACAGCTTCCCTGAATTGCTGCTCGAGCGCGGAGCGTTCCGGAACCACGCTCGCCACGAGGGCGCCTCGCCCGATCAGATCTGCGAGCGCGGAGTTGAGTCCCTGGATACTGCTCACGGAGACGTTGTATTCGCCCGGGCCGATCTCTTCGGCGCCCGGAAAAGCGATTCCGATTTGATCGAATCCGCTGGCAAGACTCACCCGGAATTTCGTCGCAAACGGAGCCGACTGCTCGTAACCCGTCGAGACGACGCGCTGAAGTCGTCCGCGATCGATGATTGCTACGCGATCCGCCAGACGCTGAAGCTCGTCGAGGTTGTGTGAAGCAATCACAATGATCCGATCCGGTCGCCGCAGTCCTTCGACGATGTCGCGAAACTTTTGCGTCCAAACCGGATCGAGGCCATGAGTCGGCTCGTCGAGAACGAGAATGCGCTCGTCACGAATCAGCGCCTGGGCGAGTCCAAGCCGCTGGAGATTGCCCTTCGACAAAGCTTTCACCTTTTTCCCGCGGTGCTCCGTGAGTCCGAGCTGCTGTAGCAGGCCGTCGACTCGGGCGCCGATCTGGCCGGCAGGAATGCCCGCAAGCGTGCTGTAACGCACAAGCGAGGTGTCCGTGCGCCATCGTGGAGGAATTGCAATCAGCTCCGATAGATACCCGATTCCGTGGCGCTGGACGTACGTGCGCGACCGCAGTCCGTCGATCTCGACCTCGCCCGTCGTTGGACGCAGAAAGCCGAGCAACATGGCGATCAGCGTGCTCTTCCCCGCCCCGTTCGGACCGGCGATTCCAAGTATCTCGCCCTCGCCGATCTGCAACGAAAACTCCTCGACAGCTTTTACCGAGTTGCCGAGGAGTGATCGATAGATCTTACCGACGTTCCTGAATTCGATCACAAAGGCGGAGGCGTTGCAGTCACCGGTTGCAGGCAGGCGGTCCACGGACCGGTGCCCGCGTTGTTGATGAACTTAGTGCCCTCCTGGATGCGCGACAGCCGCATCAAGGCGCAGCCCAAGTATCCTTGCGCAGCGCGATCCGCGGGGTTGGCTGTCACGGCGCGGACGAAGAACCGGCGCGCAAGATCGTACTGCCGACTGGAGAACAGGACCAATCCCATCTCTCGCAACGCGATCGCGTTTTTCGGCTCGAGCCGAAGCGCGGTATCGAGCTCGGCACGCGCAGTCGCGAGATCCGCTTCCTGGCGAGCGATCCGCGCGAGAAAAACGTGCGGTGTCGCGGCAGTCGGATCGTTCTTCGCTGCTTGCGCGAACTCACCGCGGGCTTTCTCCCGTTGTCCGTTGTTCATCGACGCAATACCAGCTGCGAGGGATGAATCGCCGTTCGATCCACCGCGGAACAGGAAGTAGCCGCCGACGATGAGGATCAGCAGGACGGGAATGCCGACGACGAGCCACAGGGGCATTCCGCGCCAACCGCGGCTCTCGGCTGCGGCGAGAGCGTGCTCGACATTGCTTCGTCCAATGCCTCCACCGCCTACCGCGCTGGTCGCACCTCCCGGAGGAGTGAACGAGCCCGGAGGCGGCTGCTCGATCGTTGGTGGACCCGAAGTCTTGCGACCAGCATAAGCGGGAGGCTGACGATAACCACCGCCTGCGGATGGCGGCGCGTAGGGTGACGGCGGAGCAGCGGGTGCGGCGGGAGGTTGTTGGCTACGCTGCGGATTACGCGGAGTGTACACCGCCTGGAGCGGACTCGACGGCGTTGCCCGTTTGACTGGCGCCTTACCGGTAAGAGCAGACTCGAGCGCTCTGAATCCTTCAACGGCGGCGTCGCCGTCCGCCTGCGTTGGTTTGTAGCTCGTTCGATTTGCCCGGTCACGGGCGGCGAGAAACTCGAGAAGCGAGTGCGCCTGATCGAGTGTGACTAGTTCCGCCTGGCGGGCAGCGCGAATCAGCTGCTGGCCGGTGAGTGAAGAATTTCCCACGAGCGCCTGGAGCGACGTCTCCGCGCCGGTCCAGAGGTCGATGATGTCGGCGGCCAGATCTTCGGCCGTCCGCGGGGTTTCGAAATGGGTGAGAACGGGGCGAACCCCGTTCAATGCGGTAAGCGCAGCCTGGGAGTTCTGCGGACTCATCTCAGGATGCGCAAAAGCCCTGCATCCGCACTACGACGAATGAAGCTCTCTGCATCCTGTTCCGGCTTGGGTGTTTCCTTGAGGCAATTCGCATTACGCATCTTGTCGACGATTTCTTCCCACGTTCCTTCAAATGTGTTGCCATCGTCGAGCTTGATGCGGTGGGACTCGGGCGTGGACTTCACCTCGGCGAAGCTCGAAAGCAGCGCGCCGAAAAGCTCCAGCTGCCCTTTGGATTCCGTCTGGGTCGCGTCCATGTGCTTCGCTTCGATTTCGGCGAGCATCTCATCGATGTCGTCGAGCTCGCCCGAAAGATCGCGAAGTCTCTCTTCCCAGGGGCGGATTTCCGGATCGTTGTCGCGCAGGCGGTAGATCATCTTCTTCAGCTCGATGAGTCTCCAGATACCGAGCTCGTCCCAGTGATCTTCGGGAGTGGAGCGATCGAGATGATAGAGCGCGGCCTCGTAGTCGCCGCGATCGTAAAAGATGTTACCGAGGTAGATCCGCGCTTCGGTGTGATCGGGGTCCATCTGCAGCGCGCGGCGCAACGTCGATATGGCAACCTCGTCGTTCCCCAGCCTGTGCTCGGCGTATCCGATGCACGACACGGCCTCGGCGGCATCGGGCGTCTGCTGCGCGGCGATCTCGAAGAAATGCTTGGATTCCTCGATCAGACCTTCGCGAAAAAGCGCGCGGCCGATCTGGAGCATCAGCTCCACATCGTCCTGATAACCAAGCTCCAAGGTGTGACGGAAGCTTTTGAGCGCGGATTCCTGCTGGCCGAACTTGAGGAGCGTCTCGCCGAGTCCGGCTAGTGCGTCCTCGTGATCCGGATCGAGGACGAGTGCCTCCTCGAAACTCCGTCGAGCCCAGGCGAATTCTTCGCGAGCGTGGTGTGCGTAGCCAACTCCAATGTGGAGCTCCACCGCATTCGGGTAGAGGCCGAGTCCCTCTTTGAGTACGTCCAGAGCTTCGTCATACTGTCCTTCGTTATACAGCTGATGTGCTCTCTCGTCGTACTCTTCAGAACTCAAAAAAGGTGTTGGCATGACGACGCACCCTCCGAGGAGTCGAGTATAAGTCTATTGTACTCTTTAGACACAGCATTGTTCAAGGTAGTAACATCCGAAGTATCACGGCTCAGGTGACGACCGCGACTTTTTCGGAGTACCGCTGCCAGCTGCCACTCTCGAGAGCCGCATCTATTTCGTGCACGGCTTCCTCGAGCTCCTCCTCTTTCGTGAAGAAATGAGGGGCAATCCTGATACCAGCGCCAACGCGATAGTCGACAAGGATGTTACGTGAAAGTAAATGCTGGGTGACCTCATAGCCATGAGGCACATTGACAGCCACGGTCCCACCTCGGCGTTTGGGATCGCGCGGAGCCTTGACTTCGTAGCCTCTGGAGTCAGCGAGCGAAATCAAAAGTGAAGTGAGACGGATGCTTTTCTCTCTGATCGCCGCGATTCCCGCGCGGCGAACGATCCGTGGACCTTCAGCCGCGGCGTAAAGTGCCGGAATTACGGGAGTGCCATTCAGCCAACGGAAGGCACCGGTCGTGTACTCCATCGATTCCTCGAAGGCAAACGGTCTCGAGTGGGCCTGCCAGCCGGTGAGGGCGGGCTTGAGGGAGTCGCGCACCGCGGGGCTTACGTAGAGAAAGCACGCACCCGGGCCGCCGCAGAGCCATTTGAGAACGCCGCCGGTCAGAAAATCCGCTCCGCTCTTCTTGACGTCGACCGGAATGATGCCGACTCCGTGGAACGAATCGAGCGACACGAGCGCGCCCATCTCGTGTGCGCGACGGCAGATCGCGTCGGCGTCCATCACGTAGGCGCTGCGAAAAAGCACGTGAGACACGGCGACGAGTCGTGTGCGCTCGTCGATCGCGTCGAGAAGCTTCGCGGTATCGATTGTCGATCCATCTTCCGACCGAACGACGACGACTCGCGCGCCTAGTCGCTCCGCCATCTCGGCGTACGCGTAACGCACGGATGGAAAATCGAGCTCAGTCATCACGATGGTATCGCGGCCCTTGGGGAAGTCGACCGACGAGAGCACCGCCGTCTGGGCGATGGTGACGTTCGGCATCATCACTACTTCGCCGGGTCCAGCGTTTATTAGCGGCGCGATCTCGTTACCGACATCGACGGGCCGCTCCCACCATCCCTGCGTCCACGCCTTGACGCCTAGCTCGCCCCAGTCGCGCGCGTATTCGGCGAGCTTCGCCGGAACGGTGCGCGGCATCGGCCCGAGCGAGTTGGAGACGAGGTAGCGCGTCTTCTCGAGAATGGGAAACTCGTCGCGAAACGCGAGCAACGGATCGCCGGCGCCTACCCTCCCGGAATTCATTTTCATTTATTCGCGCCCTGGTTCACTGGGTCTTTCGCGATGAATCGCGAATGGCCTTGAACTCCGCACCGGCGTTCCAGGTGGGGACGGTATCGGCGTTCGCCAGCTGAAAACCAAATCGATAGACGATCGCCGCGAGCTGTACCGCGCCCCTGAGATCGAAATCGCTTCGATACTCGTCGGACGGCTGGTGGTAGCGGTGCGCGGTGTAATCGTCCGATTGCTGCAGACCCCAGCCCGCAGGACGTCCCACGTAGTCATCTCCGCCTCCGATCGAAACAGCCGGGATTCCAACCTTGGCAAAAGAAAAATGGTCCGACCGGTAGAAGTGTCCCTGCTCGGGATGCGCGTCCGGAGAAATTCTGACGCCCTCTGCTCTGAGCATCTGCGCGAGAGAGGGCCCGAGCGAGCTCTTGTTGTCTCCCATCACGTTCAGATCCCGGACGCGACCGTTGAGCGGCACGACGTCCATGTTGAGCGCGGCAATAATGTTCGACGCCGGCACCGTCGGATGCTCGCCGAAATATTCGGAGCCGAGGAGTCCCGCTTCTTCAGCGGTGACGAAGACGAAAAGTTGCGAGCGTCGCGGTTTTACTCCTTCGGCGGCGGCGTGGGCAACAGTGAGTATTGACGCGACGCCCGAGGCGTTGTCGACGGCGCCGTTGTAGATCGAATCACCGTTGACGACGGGGCCGATGCCGAAGTGATCCCAATGCGCGCTGTAGACCACGTACTGGTCCCGGACCTTCGGATCGATTCCGGTTACTACTCCCACGATGTTGTTGGCCGACATGTGCTCGAGGCTGTTCCTCATCGATGCGTCGACGATGATTCCCGTCGTCACCGGGCGGAAATTGCGAGACTCGGCCTGCTTGCGGAGCTGCGACATCCTGAGGCCGGCCTGGGCGAGGAGCGCCGTTGCGGCGCTGTCGGTGATCCAGCCCCGCACTCCGAGCGGCGCCGGAAGCGACGGATTGCGCGGCAACAGCCTGTGCTCCGTCGAATTCGAATTCACGACTACGTGCCACGGGTAGCCCGCGCGCTCGGTGGTGTGGACGATGAGCATTCCCGCGGCGCCCCTTCGTTCCGCCTCCTCGTACTTGTAGGTCCAGCGCCCGTAGTAAGTCATCGCGTTTCCGCCGAACAGATTCGGCTCCGCCGCGGTGGCTGGCGGGTCGTTTACGAGAACGAGAAGGATTTTTCCGCGGACGTCTGTGCCCTTGAAGTCGTCCCACTTGTACTCTGGTGCGCTCACTCCGTAGCCCACGAAGACGAGCTCGCCACGGGCCGCGCTACTCGCGGTCGCGGAGCCGGGGAATACGACGACGTCCTCGGTTGATCTGAGATTCGCGGTCGCCTTTCCCGACGCCGTAACTCTGATTGTGGCGGGGTCAGACTTCACGACATCGATCGGCACGCGCTGGAAGTAGGAAGAGTCGCCGACTCCCGGCCTGACGCCAAACGATTCGAGCTCGGACGCAATGTACTGCTCCGTGAGGTCACCGCCGCGAGTCGCCGGCGCGCGTCCCTCGAGTAAATCGGACGCGAGAAAACGCAGGTGCGCGTCGATCTCCTGGGAAGTTATTCGGCTTACGCCGCGATCTGCCTGTGCGTCGGCGCGGGTGCCGGTGGCGGTGGCGCAAACGAGTACGAGCGTCGTAAGGAGCACGCTGGGACGGGTCATGTTCCTTTCTCTATGAGTGTGATGTAGTCAGTACATTATACTCTCCCGCACCTGACCTGAGCATGGCACGAGCAACACCCACTCGACCGAAGCGAGCAGCGCCACCCAAGCCGAAACACGGTCGTAAGATCGCACTGGTCCTGGGCGGCGGCGGTCTCAAGGGGTTCGCACACATCGGCGTGATCCGCGCGCTCAAGGAGCTCAAGATCGACCCGCTCGTAGTCGCGGGAACGAGCATCGGCGCTCTGATCGCCGCCGCCTACGGCAATGACATGCCGGTGAAGGAGATGGAGGAAAGGGCGCGCAATCTGAAGCGGCGCGATCTCTTCCGCCTCAATCGGATGGGAATGCTGCTGGAGCGGACGAAGTCGCCGTCGATTTATCTCGAGGATCCGCTGCGCCAGGTGGTCGAAGGAGTGGTGCAGCAATCGAGCTTTCAGAAATTAAAGAGACGCGTTCTGGTGAACACGGTCGACATCCAGCGCGGGTCTCAGGTCGTCTGGGGTCTTCACGGGCTTCGCGACGTAAGCGTGATCGACGCGGTGTATGCCTCGTGTGCGCTGCCGGGATTCTATCCACCGGGCTACGTCGGCGGTCGACTGTGCGTCGACGGTGGCGTGCTCGACAATCTTCCGGTCTCGATAGCCGGACGAGGAATGGACGTAGTGATCGCCGTGGACACTGGCTCCAGCGATCTCGAGCCGGAAAACGATATCGCGACAGCTGGATTCACGTCGATCTATATGCGCGCGGCGACGACGATGATGCACGCGCTGCAGCTCGTTCCGTTCGAGCAGTGGACCAAGCCGCCGATGATTCTCATCCGGCCTAAGGTGAACCACATTGGATGGTTCAGTTTTTCTGAAACGAACGAAGTGCTGGAGGCCGGATACACAGCGGCGATGGACGCGCTGCAGCACTTCGAGGAGTGCTGCGAGAGTGGAACCGGCGTTTTCCCAAGGCGAGCGACCGAGATCGTGGTCGATCCCGAGAAATGCATCGGCTGCGAGCTGTGCGTGGCGCTCGCACCGAATCTCATGGCGATGGACGGGCGCAGAAAAGCGTACCCGGTGACGCCGATAGTGGAATGGTCGCCTGCGGACGGAGATTTTGTGCACCACTGTCCGACCTACGCGATCGAAGCAACAAGACTCGAGAAAGGTCATCGTCGCGGCGGACGAACGACGGTAGATCCGACGAGCGAGACGACGGAAAAGGCGGGATGAGTGTTTTCGCTGGACCGTTTTCGTCCATCGTGGCGGGTTCCTGAATTCTGGCCACCGAGACGGAAGTTTTAACCGGATGAAGCGGATGATCCGAATTAAATCGGATCGCTCCTTGTGGCGTAGGAGCTCATCTCACCGGGCCGGGATTTTTTGGGAACCGCCGCTCGGGCTGGCTCCTAACGCCACACTAACTTCTCTATTGCCCT
>DASQPS010000251.1:0-3057 GCA_035643845.1 Gemmatimonadaceae bacterium
GTTGAAGGCGCTCGGAATCCACGTCAGCATGGGAGCGAACGCGACCAGCGGATACGGCCTCGGCAACATCGGCTCCAGAAACGGAAACGGTAACGGGAGCGAGGGATAACTAATGATTGATTTTCGCAGCACGCGCGAGACCCGCGCGTCTTCATTCGACTACATCCAGGTCCGCATCGCATCTCCCGAAGAGATGCGCGGTCCCAAGGATTCCAAGGAGCGCGAGCGGCTCGAGATGGCTGGCCTGCGCACCTGGTGGTCGTGGGGCGAGGTACTCAAGCCCGAGACTATCAACTACCGCTCGTTCAAGCCGGAGAAAGACGGTTTGTTCTGCGAGCGCATCTTCGGTCCCGTCAAGGACTGGGAATGCCACTGCGGCAAATACAAGAGAATTCGCTACCGTGGAGTGATCTGCGATCGCTGCGGCGTCGAAGTCACCCTGAGCCGCGTCCGTCGCGAGCGCATGGGTCACATCGAGCTCGCCGTACCCGTCGCGCACATCTGGTTCTTCAAGACTCTGCCGAGTCCGATGGGAAACCTTGTCGATCTCACACTGCGTGATCTCGAGAAGGTCATCTACTACTCGAACTACGTCGTCATCGATCCGGGCAAGCAGGAGGTTACCGAGAATCAGCTTCTGGACGAGGACGAATTCCTCAACCTGAAGCAGAAGGCGAAGGACGAGAACGACAACGCGTTCCTCGCCGACATCGGCGCGCCCGCTGTTCGCGAGCTGCTCAAGAGAATCGACGTCGACAAGGTTGCGGAGGAGCTCCGCGCCGGACTCGTCGACGAAGGCTCGCAGCATCGCAAGAAGCAGATGCTCAAGCGGCTCAAGGTCGTCGACGCGTTCCGCAACTCTGGCGATTCAGGCCAGGAGCGCAACAAGGCAGAATGGCTGATCATGGACGTCATTCCGGTGATTCCGCCGGATCTGCGCCCACTCGTTCCGCTCGACGGTGGCCGCTTCGCGACGTCAGATCTGAACGATCTCTATCGCCGCGTCATCAACCGCAACAACCGGTTGATGAAGCTCATTTCGCACCGCGCGCCTGAAGTCATTCTCCGCAACGAGAAGAGAATGCTCCAGGAAGCAGTCGATGCACTGTTCGACAACGGCCGCCGCTCGAAGGCAATTCGTGGTCGCGGCAAGCGTCCTTTGAAGTCCCTGAGCGACATGCTCAAGGGCAAGCAGGGTCGTTTCCGTCAGAACCTGCTCGGCAAGCGCGTCGACTACTCTGGCCGTTCGGTCATCGTCGTAGGTCCTGAGCTCAAGCTGCACCAGTGCGGATTGCCCAAGGCGATGGCGCTGGAATTGTTCAAGCCATTCATCATTCACAAGCTCGTCGAGAAGGGAATCGCCGAGACGGTGAAGCGCGCCAAGAAGATCGTGGAGAAGGAGTCTCCCGAGGTGTACGAGATCCTCGAAGAGATCATTCGCGATCATCCGGTGCTTCTGAACCGCGCTCCGACTCTTCACAGACTTGGCATCCAGGCTTTCGAGCCGGTACTCGTCGAAGGAAAGGCCATTCGTATTCACCCGCTCGTTTGCGCTGCGTTCAACGCGGACTTCGACGGTGACCAGATGGCCGTTCACGTTCCTCTTTCGTTCGAGGCCCAGCTCGAGTGCCGTCTGCTCATGCTGTCCTCGAACAACATCCTGAAACCGTCGGACGGACGTCCGGTTGCCGAGCCCAGCCAGGACATCGTGCTCGGCTGCTACTTCGCGACGAAGGCTCCTCCGGGTTTCGATCAGATCACCGACAAGAAAAACGGCAAGGGACCGAAATCTTACTCGACCGTGTCGGAGCTGGAGCTCGCGCTGTCGCAAGACCGCGTGACGTTCCACACGCCCATTCGGTACTTCGTGCAGGACGTCGAAGGCTCGCGCTGGGTGACGACGACGGTTGGTCGAGTGCTCTTCAACGCAATCATCCCGAAGGAAATCGCTTTCCAGAACCGGGAGATGAAGAAGAAGGCACTGGGTGAGTTGGTTTTCGAGTCCTACCGTCGCAGTGGGCTTCAGGGAACGGTTCCATTCCTCGATCGCCTGAAGGAATTCGGATTCCGCTACGCAACGCGCGGTGGAATATCGATCGGAATCGAAGACCTCCACATTCCCGCCGAGAAAGAGACGCTGCTCGGCGAGGCTGAGGAGCGCGTCAACAGATTCCAGAAGGCTTATCAGACCGGCAACATCACGAACGGCGAGCGCTACAACAAGGTGATCGACACCTGGACGCACGCCAACAACGACGTTGCTGATGCAATGGTGCGCGCGATGCGCGAATCGAACGAAGGCTTCAACCCAGTCTTCATGATGTTCGATTCAGGCTCGCGTGGCTCGCGCGACCAGATCCGTCAGCTCGCCGGCATGCGCGGACTAATGGCGAAGCCGCAAAAGAAATTGACCGGGGGTATCGGCGAGATCATCGAAAGCCCGATCAAGTCGAACTTCCGTGAAGGACTGTCCGTGCTCGAGTACTTCATCTCGACCCACGGCGCACGTAAGGGTCTGGCCGACACCGCTCTGAAAACAGCGGATGCCAGTTACCTCACGCGCCGCCTCGTCGACGTCGCGCAGGATGTGACGATCACCGAGGAAGATTGCGGAACCATTCTTGGCCTCGAAGTCGGAGCGCTAAAGGAAGGCGAGGACATCATCGAGCCGCTGGCCGAGCGTATCGTCGGCACCGTGGCAGCTGAAGACATTTACGACGTGCACGAAATCGACGAGTCCGGCCAGCGTACGCTGCTGGTCGAGGCTGGTCAGCTGATCGACGAAGACATGGCTCGCAGCATCGAGGAGTCAGGTCTCGAAACTGTAAAAATACGCTCCGTGCTTACATGTGAGGCGAAGCGTGGTCTCTGCCAGATGTGCTACGGCCGCAACCTCGCGACCATGGGAATGGTCGACAAGGGCGAAGCGGTTGGAATCACCGCCGCGCAGTCGATCGGCGAGCCGGGTACTCAGCTCACGCTGAGAACCTTCCACATCGGTGGAACGGCGGCGCGTATCGCTGAGCAGACGGCGCGTAAGTCGAAGGTCGCGGGAAC
>DASQPS010000252.1:0-2464 GCA_035643845.1 Gemmatimonadaceae bacterium
GCGCTAGTCGAAGATGCACGAATGATCATTCTCACCGGGCCGAACATGGCCGGGAAGTCGACCATCCTGCGCCAGATCGGGCTGATCGTTCTAATGGCGCAGACGGGCAGCTTCGTCCCGGCATCGCGTGCGAAGATAGGAATCGTCGACAGACTTTTTACCAGAGTTGGCGCGAGCGACAATCTCGTCCGCGGACAGTCGACGTTCATGGTGGAAATGTCGGAGACGAGCGCCATCCTTCACACCGCAACGAGACGAAGCCTGGTACTGCTCGACGAGATCGGGAGGGGAACGTCGACTTACGACGGAATCTCGATTGCGTGGTCCGTCAGCGAACACATCCACAACAAAGTCGGGTGCAAAACTGTATTCGCCACGCATTACCACGAGCTCACGCAATTAGCCGACAGTTTAGTAGCAGTACGCAACTATAACGTCCAGGTTCGGGAAGTCGGGGATGAAGTGCTGTTTCTGCACCGGCTTCAGCCGGGCGGAGCGGATCGATCTTATGGTATCGAGGTTGGGAGGCTAGCGGGGCTGCCGCCAGAAGTTCTTTCGCGCGCGCGGGAGCTGTTGAGGCTGCTCGAAGCGGAACAAATTGTGCCTCGATCAGGGCGCGTCTCCAAAACGTCCCCGGTAAAGACAGACGACCAACTTGGCTTGTTTGGAGCGCCGCATCCTGTCGTTCTACGACTGCAAGAACTCGAAACGAATACCATGACACCAATGCAGGCTCTCGAGCTGCTCTCGAATCTCGTTGATGATGTGAAGCGGGAAGCGGGAAACGGGAAGCGGGAGGCAGGAAGCAACCACGGGAAGCGCGATGTGGGAGAGGCGCGACTGTGAACGTGAAGCTTTTCGCGATACTGGTGTTGGTGGTCGGATGCGGGAAGGGCGACGGATCTCATTCACCGTTCCAGACGGTCGGAAGGCAACCCGATGTAGCGCCCGTAATGCTGAACAAGGAACTGCCTTTCAGGTACCCACCGGCGCTCTACGCGCAGAAAGTTCAAGGCAACGTGACGCTGCGCATTTACATCGACAGCAACGGCGCGATCGTTCCAGATTCGACACGCGTGGCCGAAACGTCGGGGTTCAACGCGCTCGATTCTGCCGCGATGAAGGGATCGCGCGATCTCAAGTTCGAGCCAGCAAAGATCGGAGGCCAGCCGGTTCCGGTGTCGATCCTGCTTCCTGTGTATTTCAGACACCCCGATGCGCCGCCGCTCGCCGGAGACTCGATCATCAAGCGCGACTCTGATACAGTTGCCGCCACGCCGGCTCCCGTCGATATAGCCAAGACAACTGCTGCGCCAAAAAAGCCAGCGAGCCGCACTTCAAAGAAAAAAACGTCGCGGTAGATGAAGCACGAGCGAAATCGCGAACCCTACAGCAACGTCCTCGAGACCATCGGCTGGACTCCGCTGATCCGGCTGAACCATGTAACGCGGGGAATTCGCACGCCGGTTTACGCGAAGGCGGAGTTCTTTAATCCGGGTGGGTCGGTCAAGGATCGGATTGGGTTGCCGATCATCGAGCGCGCCGAGAAAGAAGGCCGTCTGAAACCGGGCGGAACCATAGTAGAGGGGACGAGCGGCAATACGGGAGTCGGTCTTGCGATCGCGGCGGCACTCCGCGGCTACAAATGCGTCTTCACGATGCCGGACAAAATGTCGCAGGAGAAAGTGCGACTATTGAAAGCATTCGGAGCGGAAGTGATCGTCACGCCCACTGCCGTACCTCCGGACCATCCGGATAATTACGTGATGATGGCGAAGCGCATCGCCGCTGAGACTCCGAACGCAATCCTGGCAGATCAGTTTTACAACGACGCAAATCCGGAAGCGCATTACGAAACGACGGGCCCTGAGCTCTGGGAGCAGACCGACGGCAAGATCACGCATTTCGTCGGCTCGGCTGGAACGGGCGGAACGCTCACTGGCGTTGGCCGCTACCTCAAGGAGCGCAACAAGAAAATAAAAATCGTTGCCGGCGATCCCGCTGGATCGATACTGGCCGAGTACTGGCGCAGCAAAGGCAAGGTGAAGATCGAAGGCACGCCTTACAAAATCGAAGGCGTCGGACAGGACAAGCTGCCAGGCACGCTCGACATGAGCGTCATCGACGACTACGTCACCGTGACCGACAAGGAATCGTTCGCGATGGCGAGACGACTCACTC
The DNA here is from genome assembly GCA_035643845.1 of Gemmatimonadaceae bacterium. Lineage (GTDB taxonomy): Bacteria > Gemmatimonadota > Gemmatimonadetes > Gemmatimonadales > Gemmatimonadaceae > UBA4720. The sequence continues at coordinate 2,182 of DASQPS010000252.1, forward strand.
GGGAAGAAGGGTTGTTCGTTGGTGGATCGTCAGGGCTCATCGCAGCGGTCGCGCTCAGGATCGCGCGCGAGCTGGACGATCCGAAGGCGATGGTCGTGACGATCCTGTGCGATACAGGCGAGCGATATCTGTCGAAGCTTTACAGCGACGAGTGGATGCGCGAGAACCAGATGCTCGACACCCCCAAAGTCGCCCTGCACACCGTGCTCGGCAGAAAGAACGGACACGCCCCAGTCGTCGTGAGCGTAGCTCCCGGTGCAACCGTAAGACAGGCGATCGGTCT
>DASQPS010000253.1:0-8797 GCA_035643845.1 Gemmatimonadaceae bacterium
TGCCGGGGGTGTAGCTCAGTTGGGAGAGCGCTTGAATGGCATTCAAGAGGTCAGGGGTTCGATTCCCCTCACCTCCATGGCTAGTGTTTGGCCGAGAACGTTTGTTTGTTTTTCGCGGGAATAGCTCAGTTGGTAGAGCACAACCTTGCCAAGGTTGGGGTCGCGGGTTCGAGTCCCGTTTCCCGCTCTCTGGTGCGAGGAGGGGCGGTTAGCTCAGTTGGTTAGAGCGCCACGTTGACATCGTGGAGGTCACAAGTTCGAGTCTTGTACCGCCCATGCACGCGATACCAATAAATGAAACACTCGCTTTAGTCCGCAGTTCGCAGTTTGCGCCCGTAGCTCAATTGGATAGAGCATCTGACTACGGATCAGAAGGTTGGGAGTTCGAGTCTCTCCGGGCGCGTAAAAAAAAGGACGGGCACAGGCCCGTCCTTTTTGATCTCCGCCCATGGTCTCGGTCACTGGGTGCCGCTCTTCACCTTGTTGCGGTAGGCCTCGCTCGCATAGATCGCGATCTCCACTCGCCGGTTGCGCGCCCGTCCCTCCTCCGTGTCATTTGGCTGAACCGGTTCCGACTCGCCCTTTCCCGCAGTCTGAAGCCGCGATGCAGGAACTCCAAGCGATTGCAGATACGCGCTCGCCGCCAACGCCCGCCGCTCTGAGAGATCCAAATTGTACGCGTCAGTTCCAACACTGTCGGTGTGCCCTACTATAAGAATATCGGAATTCGGATACTTCTCGAGACTGTTTGCCAGCGCCTGAAGGTTCGTCTTACCCGCTGGTAATATCTCCGTCGAGTTGAACGGATATAGAATGCCCGACGCAAACGTCACCTCGATTCCTTCTCCTACCCGCTCGACCGTCGCGCCACTGATGTTCTGCTGCAGCTCTTTCGCCTGCTGATCCATTTGGTGCCCGATGATGGCGCCGGCCGCGCCTCCCACCGCGGCGCCGATAATCGCTCCGCGCGCAGTGGATCCGGTCTGATTGCCGATCACGCCACCCGCCACTGCTCCTGCCGTGGCGCCAATGACTGCACCACGTTGCTGCTGACTCATCGACGCGCAACCGCCGAGCACGAGCGTGCTGGCAAGAAAAAGCGCGGTGGATTTTCTCGGTGAAATGGTACTGATCATGATTGAACTCCGTTAAAAATGCGTTCGCTGGACCTCGTACAAGTTAGGTGCCACTGTTAGAAGCCCTGGCCAATGCGTGCGGTGAACTTCCACGCTCCGTGCGTATCGATCACACGCGTGACTCCTGCCGCAAGCGCGCCATTGAAGAGAGTAAATAGAAATTCCGCGGAAGCTCTTATCCCGTCGGTTGGTTTCGAGACCGGAACCAAAACGCCGCTCCCGGGATTCGAAGTCATACCGAGTTCTTCGAGCGCGCGCTGTGCCGCCGCACTCGACACTTCTGTCCACGCGGTGTGGATTCCGGCGGCGAATCCTGGAGCGATACCAGGCACAATCAAGTGACTCGGGAAATGCATCGGAGCACGCATCACTGGCAGGGTGTAGCCAACGACCGCACGCGCGAGTGCGGCACGGTCGCCACCGAACTCCTTGTAACCGTACGCGGTCAAGCCCTCGCCACTTCCGATCTCGAACATTGTCTGGGGAAGCGGAGGCCCGAAATGCGTGCCCGCATCAACGCGCGCGAAAAGCTGCAGCGATCCGACCTCTCTCCGTGCAGCAGTGCGCAGCTCCAGGCGCTGAGACCGTAGCGCGCCGTCAGCACGCTCGTACCGTATTCCCAAACCGACACCGCGATCCACGAATAGCCCGCTGACATCGGGATTTATTTCGAGAGAGAGCGCACTCCGTAGATAGGCTCCGCTTACGATCCCGCGATTCGGGCGGAATCCGCTGCCTTTGGCGACAAAAAATCCGCGAGAGACGTTGGCGCGCACCGAGTCATCGCGTGCGGCACCAATCTCCACTCGCGCGTACGAACGTCGTTGAGCGCCAAGAGCCCGTGAGAAATACGCAGTGCCGCTCGTGCGGTTCAGGTAATCGAAATCGTCTCGGCTGCCGAATAGCGCCGAGAGCGTTGAGCCCCACGAGAACGGAAGCTGGAAATCGTTGGTGTTGGCGAGCGACCGCTCGACTCGAACCCCGCTGAGCGTCTGGCCTCGAGTGCGCTGGATGTCCAGAGAACCACGCGCAGTGCGTTCGGCCCACGCCCACCCAAGCGAGCCATGCGCGACTACAGAAGCGTTCGAATCGCCCAATTCTCTCTCGAGCGGGAGCCCGGTGAATGCCCCTTCGATGCGATTGAACCGAAAAACCTCGGCGAGAGATCGTGGCCGAAACCGGAGGCCGGAACCCGATCGAATGTTCCGCCATTCCTCGGGCGCCAGATCGTTGAACTGCCCGTAATAGACATCGCTGCTCGCGGCTCCGATCGGGTTCTCCCAATCATGGAAGCGCCCCTGACTCGCGGCGGAAGCGAACGTCAGATTGTGCCTGACACCTGGAGGGGCCTCAGGACCATTCCATGTCGAGTCGTTGACACGGTAGTCATTGAACCGCGAGACGATCCGGAGGATACTCCTGAAATCCCCAAACAATCCGATGCGCGCCTCGATCTCGGTGCGCTGAAATGCCGGGAGCCAGTACTGCCCGTTGACTTCCGAGTTCACCAGCTCGACAAAGGAGGCGCCGCTCACGCCTGGGAGGCGGCTGCCCGACTTGATCGTGACCTTCCCCCGATGAACCTCCACGAGGCGCCCGCGCATCCGAACGATCTGTTTCCAGTCGGCGTCGAGATACATCTCGCCGTAGAAGAGGATCGCGTCTCCCGGTGCGTTCGCCCGCGGGGTGACGCGCACAGACACGATCGGAATTTCTCGGCCGTTGGACACGAGAGTTACGGCGGTGTCACCGCCCTCATACAAATAGTAGGTATCGCGGTCGGGGGCGAGCGGATGGATTGCCAGGCTCTGACCGACGATTGTCGCCGACTTGTTCGGATCGGTGGCCGATGTAACGCCGAGCTGGAGGTGGTTTCCGTAGAGTGTCGGCACGGTCCATCCACCAAAGAAGCTCATAAGGGAGAACATCGGTCCGACCGACTGCTCGCGGTAGCCGATTACTCGCTGATCATATCTGTCGGGAGCGCGCCAGCGCACATCGCTCGCGACCTGCTCGAGCTGGACAGTGCGCTCGAGGCCGCCAGAGTCCAGAACGACCAGGGACATCTCGCTTTCGATTCGCGCGCGATACGCGAGAAGAAGCTGAGGAATTCGCGAATTGACTCGCGCCGCATCCGCGAGGAGCGCGGCGAGTGCAGCGGAATCCGGCTGTCGCAGAGGTCCGGCTTGCTGCGAATGCGCAGCGGACGTCATCAAACACAGCGGCGCGCCAAAGTACAGGCCGAGCCGACCGCCGAGGCGCGCGTAGGTGCAGAGTCTGGCGGAACGTTTCGCGATCATGATCTCAACATCAGTGGCAGACGCCTGAGACGGAAGTCGACGCGGCCAGCAATCTTCGAGCGGTTAGCGCGCGTCGCGGGCTGGGGCTCGGGGTTTGCCTTTTTTGACCAGCAACCGAAAGAAGAGGCAGCAATGATTAACATCACCAGATTCCGCGCGGCATTTCTTATCGCGACTTTTGCAGTCGCGGGCTGCAGCACCATGTCGACATCGTCGGGAGCGACGTCCTCCGAACTTGCGACGGCGAACGTAACCGTCACGGGACGCGTGACAACGCGCGACGGCAGACCCGTCGCAAACGCTCGGGTATACGTTCCCGGAACCGGGGCAGCAACTCGAACGGACGCGAACGGATACTACACTCTCTCCGGAATCCCTGGCGGGCCCCAGCGGGTGGTCGTGCGAAGCTTCGGATACGTGCCAACCCGAACGGACGTGAAGCTCTCCACGAAGCCGAGCGATGCCGAGCGAAACATTATCAACGTAACGTTGGCTACTCCCGAAGAAGCGGCGGCCGTTGCCTCCTTGCGGGCGAGCGACTCAGCGGATCTAGCGAACGTGGGATTCGTCCAACGCGAGGCTTCAATCAGAGGCGCATACTTCATTACGCCGGAACAAATCGAGCAGCAGAAGCCAGCCCGCCTTACTGACATCTTCCGCGGCGTACCTGTGCTCGAGGAAACGCCGGGTGCGTATGGGCCGGTTCTGCGCGGCATCAGAGGCTGTCTGCTCCTTTACGTCGACGGGTTGCCGTGGAGAGCGATGTTTCCGGGCGATCTGAATACTGACATTCCAGTGAGGGACGTAGTAGCCGCAGAAGTATACCCGCCGGGCCTGGCCGTTCCCGCGCCTTTCGCTCGAGGATCGCTCCGGCCAAACTGCACGACGGTCGGTCTCTGGACTCGATCCGCACTCGGCTGATCCACCCAACGCGTTCGGAGATCGCCAAACCTGATCTACTCACAGTAGCCGTTCTAACTCCCCCACGAAAAACGCCGACGCCGCCTCGACGCAGCGTCGGCGTTTTTCCGTCCTTCCGCGCGGCTGTGCAGTCGCTCAATATTGGTAGCCCTTTTTTCGCTGAGCGGCGAGCCCGCGCTGCCAGCAACCGGATTCTCTTCCCCTCCTCGTATGAAAACAAGAAACGTCATCGCCCTTTCCTCACTCTGCGTCGGGGTCGCCTGCACGACTTCGCCAGCACCAACGACATCGCCGTCGCCATCACGGACCGGCGCGCAAGACGGTGCCGTCTTTTCGCGCGCGCCTGGCGACAGCGCTCGCAACACGGCCGCGCCTGCCCAACCGCGACCATACAACCGCGTCATCACGCGCGACGCAAAGACCAGGCGCGGCATGTTCGCCGTGCACAGGGTGAACGACAAGCTTTACTTCGAGATTCCGGCAAGAGAGTTGAACAAGGACATGCTCCTTGTCGGCCGGTACACGCGCGCAGCCGCTGCCAATCCAAGACTGCCCGGCGGACAATTCGGGAACTACGGCGGTGATGAATTCGCCGAGCGTACGTTGAGGTGGGATCGAAGCGGCAGCCGCGTGATATTGCGGTCACCATCCTTCTCGATCGTCGCGGATACGTCGCAGCCGATATACCGGGCCGTCGAAGAATCAAACTATCCGCCAGTGATTGCGGTATTCAACGTCGAGGCCTACGGACCCGACAGCGCCGCCGTCATCGACGTGACCAGGCTATACACAACCAGCATTCCTGAATTCGAGGCAATTCGCGGAACACTCGACGAGCGACGCTCATACATTGAGAACGCGCTGGCGTTTCCGGACAATGTCGAGATCGAAGCGACGCAGACTGGAACGCCAGCTCCGCCACAGGGTTTCGGCGGCGGAGGCGGCGGTGGCGGGCAGAACGCGGGACCAAGACCCGCTGAAAGCGTGCTCGCACACTGGAGTCTGGTCCGTCTCCCTGAGAGACCGATGATGCCGCGGCGCTGGGATGAGCGCGTCGGATATTTCTCTATCAGTCAGGTCGACTTCGGCACAAGCGAGCAGAGATCGGCTGACCGCTCGTACATCACTCGGTACAGGCTCGAAAAGAAAGATCCGAACGCGGCGATGTCAGAGCCGGTGAAGCCGATCGTTTACTACGTGGACCCCGCGACGCCCGATCAGTGGAAGCCGTGGGTGAGAAAGGCAATCCTCGATTGGCAGCCCGCTTTCGAGGCAGCGGGATTCAAGAACGCAATCATCGCGATGGACCCGCCGGCGAACGATCCAGACTGGTCACCGGAAGACGTCCGTCACACGGTGATTCGTTGGCTTCCATCGACAATCGAGAACGCGCAGGGTCCGCACGTCAGCGATCCGCGCACCGGGGAGATACTGAACGGATCCGTACGCATCTTTCACAACGTCCTCAACCTTCAGCGCGATTGGTACTTTACGCAGGCATCACCGCTCGACCCGCGCGCGCGCACGCTTCCTTTCCCCGACTCATTGATGGGCCGGTTGCTCGAGTTCGTCATCGCCCACGAGATCGGCCACACTTTGGGATTGCGCCACGATCAGATAGGGAGCTCGACGTATCCGGCTGACAGTGTTCGAAGCCCAACCTGGGTCGCCCGCATGGGACACGCTCCATCCATAATGGATTACTCTCGCTTCAACTACGTCGCTCAGCCAGAAGACAACATTCCAATAGCGGACATCATTCCGCGCATCGGTCCGTACGACAAGTACGCGATCATGTGGGGATACACGCCGATTCCACAGGCGCGTAGCTCCGATCAGGAAAGGCCAACGCTCGATCAGTGGGCGCGCATGCAGGATACCATTCCGTGGTACCGATTCTCAGAGAACAACGAGGGCGGATTCGGAACGCAGAGCGAAGCAGTCGGCGACGCCGACCCGGTGAAATCCACAGGGCTCGGCTTCCGAAACTTGCGGCGCGTTGTCACCTACATCTCGGCAGCGGCCACGCGGCCGGGCGAAGACAACGATGATTTGCGTGAGCTTTACGATCGAACCGTGCAGCAATGGGCGACCGAGGCGAATCACGTTGCTACGGTGGTGGGCGGCGAGGCAGTACAGTATAAATCCGGAAGCCAGCCCGGCGCAGTATACACTCCGCTCTCGCGCTCGCGGCAACAGGATGCGATGCGGTTCCTGAATGAGAATGTGTTTCAGACGCCGACCTTTCTCATTCAACCGGACATCGCGCGCAGAATCGAGGCGGGCGGGATGATCACGCGCATCACGAACGCGCAGGCGCGCGTGCTCAGTAGCGTTCTGAACGATGGACGGCTGAACAGGCTGCTGGAGAACGAAGCGCTGGCTGCCAACAAGTCGGATTCCTATACGCTCGGCTCGATGCTCGACGACTTGCGGCGCGGCGTCTGGACGGAGCTATCGCAGTCGCGGGTATCGATCGATCCCTATAGGCGCACACTACAGAACGAGTACCTCAGTCAATTCGACCGCAAGCTGAATCCGCCGCCGCCGAGCGCGACGCCGGCGCCACAGTTTCCGGGGTTCACGCCACCCGCGCCGCTCCTTGGCGACGCCCGAGACGAGTTGAGGGGCGAGCTGGTGTCACTCCGCGACGATATAAGACGCGCCATTCCCAGAGCAGCTGATCGGGAAACGCAACTCCACCTCGAAGGAGCCAACCACGAGATCGGCGAGATACTCGAGCCGAAAAAATGAATCGGCACACCTGAGCCGCGGAAAGAAATAAAATGGGGAGGCCACGAAGGCCTCCCCATTTTATTGATTCAAGTAGTAGCGGCTCTCGATCCGCTAGTACTCAGACGCAGACAATGCTGCCGCTCGCGTTGCTGCAAGTCTTCGCAGACAGCGAATGGGTTGCTGTAGCCGACCAGGCCGGCGGCGGTCCAGCCACCGCTATTGCGACGACGGTGACGTTTTGCGATGGACCAAAACCCTGCACGGGTGCCGCGTTCGTCGCGGTGCCGGAGAAGTATGCGCCGTTGTTGTCGGCGGCATACTGCTCTTCATACGTCGCGAGGTTACGAAGGTCTGACTTCATCGCGGCCACATAGGCCTTGTCCTTCGTGTTCGCAAACTTCGGAATCGCGATCGCGGCAAGAATGCCGATGATGACGACTACGATCAGAAGCTCAATAAGCGTAAAACCCTTTTTGCTGCGCATAAAATCGAAATCCTTTGATAAGCGGTTGGATGTCGCGCGTTGCTGTTTACGGGGCGGTGAGTGAAAAAACTATTGGCAGACTATAAGTACCTGGCGCGTTGCTTGGCTGGGTGAATCCGGCTGCCCAGACCGTCTTGAAGAAAGCCTGTGCGGCGGTACCGTTTGTTGCTGCTGCCCCAGAAGTGAAGAGTGCGTCGCTCGCGCCGATCGCAACGTAGGATCCGGCGACAGCGTTAGACCACGTCAGGTCGCTGATCGGCTTGGTGCCAGCGTTCGAGCCGACGTAGGTGAACAGCGATGCGTTGCTCGTGCGGATATTTAGAGTCCAGCTGCGGTTTGCCTTGATCGTGAAAGTCGGGCCGGCGTCAGCGAGCGTTGCGCCAATTTCGACCTGGTCGGCCGTTGGTGCGCTCAGCGTCGTCGTCGTCGCGCTCATACCGAGCTTGACCAGCGCATTGACCGTTGCGGAAGCGGTGTTGACAGTGTTGCAACCGCCGGCATTTCCCGAGCACTGTGCATTCGCCTGGCTGGCGCCGATAACCGAGCTAAGGACCGCCGCGGCGAAAAGAATACGGGTCGCGTTCATTGCAATTACTCCAAGAGGTTAACGGTGTCAGTGAGTCAGACGTTGTTGTTGGTGCTTCTATCTTCACGCTAAAGACTCCGTAGTGTGCAGCTTTGCAACGCGAAATCGAGAGAAGTTTTCGGTCCGTTGGTGTTTACTAACGTATTGCAGCGCAGCGATTTAGGTGTATCACAAATATGTGCGCCGTCACCGTTTCATTGCGAATTGCGAGACCTTTCGCAAAGTGCATTGCGGCCAATGCAACCGAGCTTGAACCGGCGCGACCGATAGGCTCCCGCGCGCACTCAATGCGTGTTAAACTGTGTTGGACTTCTCCGGCTTGAGGGAGGAGCGTCGTTTTTCGGGGCGTAGCGTAGCCCGGTAGCGCGCCTGCTTCGGGAGCAGGAGGTCGCTGGTTCAAATCCAGTCGCCCCGACTGGGGAAGCGGGAGGCGGAGGCGTGAACGGCGGACCAGGTACCAGGTACCGCCTTTCACTTCCCGCCTTTCACATACCGCTTCCCGCCTATCCGCAACCGTTCAAGATTCGTTTCGGCTGCGGCGCGTGTGGGAACAGCCCCTCCGCCCTGCGAGCATAGCTCCGAGCAGTCGAGCAACGACCGCGGCGATAGTACAATTCGGCAACCCGCAGGTTGA
>DASQPS010000254.1:0-6593 GCA_035643845.1 Gemmatimonadaceae bacterium
TGGTCGTCGCAATATTTCTCGCGCTCGCGCGTGTGAACGATCTCGAGTCGCGCCCTGAGTATCTACGCGCCATCCACAACTGCGAGGAGCTCGCGGAATACCTCGGCACCATCGAGAACGGCCAGAGCTTTGGTGAGCTCGAGGGCGAGCGCGGCGTCGGGACATTCGGCGGCAGTGAGGATCACACGGCAATTCTGTGCGCGCGCGCCGGCACGCTTGTGCAGTACGCATTCTGCCCGGTTCGTCTGGAGCGCAGCGTTCCGTTCCCGAAGGATCATGTGCTCGTGGTCGCTACGAGTGGTGTCGCCGCCGAGAAGACGAGAGCGGCCCGTGACCGGTACAACCGCTTGTCGACGATGGTCCGCGAAATCCTGGACCGATGGCAGGCGACGACGGGCGAGCGACATCTCTCTCTTGCGGCAGCAATCGATGCGTCGCGGGACGCGGCAGATCGAATCGGCGAGATGCTGCGCGCCGAGGCGGATGCGTCGCGTGGATCAGATGAGACGTCGGCGCGCCGGTCCGATGCCGTCGCGCGGCTCGCACGGTTTGAACAGTTCGTGCTCGAGAGCAACCGGCTCATTGCCGCCGCGGCTGATGCGCTCAAGCACGGGGATCTCGGAAGGCTCGGTCCGATCGTCGACCAGTCGCAGCAGGCCGCGGAAGAACTCCTGGGAAACCAGATTCCGGAGACGCGTTTCCTTGCGCGGAGCGCGCGCGAGCTGGGAGGGGTCGCCGCGTCGGCGTTCGGCGCGGGATTCGGTGGTAGCGTGTGGGCGCTCGTTGCGGAAGGCGACGCCGGTGCGTTCCAGGCGCGATGGAAGGAGAGCTACGCGTCTTCGTTTCCCGCGGCAGCGCAGAAGGCGGAGACGCTCGCTACCCGCGCGGGGCCGGGCGCCATCGAGGCATGATAAAAGCCGCAAAGACGAGAACTGCAAACTGCAACATAAAAACTACCGGCTGGCGGCTTTCGGCCGAACCGGCTTTTGGCTACGGGCTTTTCGGAGTGGCGGTCTTAATCACTGCGAAGGGTGAAATGCCGGTCCTCGCACGCATTCAGTTGCAGTTAAAAGAAGCAGCCAAAAAAGAGATGCCGTTCGAAATGCTACGCAGGAACGCCACCGGAGGAGCCCGTAGCCGCCGGCCGGTTCGGCCCAAAGCCGCCTGCCGGTAGTTTTTATGTTGCAGTTAGCTGATCAGCGCGGCATGCGATCCAACCACTCAATGATGGAGCTCTCGACCGCGATGCGCTTATCCGAGTAAGAATGGTCCGTCGGAAAGTGCACGGTCGTGACCGAGGTGTTTCCTCTGGAGCGCACCGCCTTGACGAGCGCATCCGATTGCGGCGCGAGGCCGTCGTTCGACGTTATCACGAGCAGCGGCAGTCGCGCGAGCCCGCCGACTCTATCGATGACGCGCCACTTCGCGCCATTCGCGAGCAGCTCGTCGGCCATGCTCTCGGCCGTCACTCCCGCAAGCGACTCCATGTCGTCGGCCATGAAAGCGACGGCTTCGGGTCGAGACATCGTCGCGACCCTGCCCATGTCGGCCATTGAGATGAGGATCGCGCCACGTATTCCGCGATCGTGCGCGGCGGTGAGGGCGGTGACCCAGCCGCCCATGCTATGTCCGGCGATGACGAGCCGGGTCGTATCGATGCCGAGTGTGCGTGCATTCGTGGGATCACGAAGGAAGGCGAGCGTCGCATCTGCGTCCTCGGGATTGTTGGCAAAGCGAAACTCGCCGGGACTGCCCCACGAACCGCGATAGTTGACGGTGATCGCGTTCCACCCGTCGCGCCGCACGGCCTGCGCGATGTCGAGGTTCTTCTCGTTCCCGGGAAGGCCGTGAAAGAGCACGAATGTTGGGTGCACACCGGCGCCCGATGCGAGGTAGGCGACGCCATTGATCTTTACGCCACCGGATGGGATGTGCAGGACCTCCATCCGCGCGGGGTGCGCACTGTCGCGCACCGGATCGGCGTAGATAACGCGCGGAATTTGTTGCGCCGCGAGCGATGACGACGCGAGAGCGATAGCGGCAGTAGCGATCAGGAGGCGCATGTTGAAGTGGATTGGGGTTTGCCGAATTCCTTGAACGCCGGACGATACGCCGACTTTCGCCGACTCGCAATCCGACCTCGGCACGTCAGCCACCGGCTTCAATTCCACCGAAACGAGCTTCGCGCCCGCCAGTACTCGCCGGATTCGATCGAAAATGCGCGGAGCTCTTCGTCGAGGTCGGGGTCATAGTCGAATTTGAGAGCGCGGGCGTTTGACTCGATCTGCGCCACCGTCGCCGCGCCGCTGAGCACGACATCGACCCAGGGCCGCGCCAGTGCAGCGCGGAGCGCGAGCATATCTATAGTAGTGGAATGTCCGTCGGCGAACTTTCTCATTCGGTCGACGATGGGCGACAAGAGAGCATCGCGCTCCCGATTCTCGTGAGTGAGACGCCCGTTGGCGAGCGCCTCCTTGATGACGACTTTCAGTCCGGCGGCGTGTGCATCCATCAAAGCCGACTCCGCGCCTCGCTCGAAAAGATTCCACGTCGCCTGCACGGAATCGAAGACGCGCGTGCCGTCGCGATGCACCTTGAGAGATTTGCGAATCGCGATGTCCTGTCCCGGGCCACTCACGGTGAGCCCCGCTCTGATTCCCTTCTCTTTCATCCGCGCAATCGCATCCATGAGCGCGTCATCGTCCAGCGTCTTGCTCTCGGCGGTAACAGAATGGATCTGATAAAGCGATAAATGCCTTCCGAGTCTCTCAAGGCTCTCGGCAAGTTGCCGCGTGAAGGTCGACAGGGAATGATCTTTAACCTCGTGCTGCTCCGCGGTCGTCGACCAACCTGCAGTGTAGGTGTATCCCCACTTCGATGCGACGACAACGTCGCGCGGAGCAATCCGGCGCTGGACGAGCCACGAAGCGAGAAAATCTTCTGCCCGTCCGTATGAGCGCGCGGCGTCGAAATAATGAACACCGGCGTGAAACGCAGCGTCGAGAACGGCATGGGAGTGCGATTCCATCGCCGCCGGATCATAGTCGGCGCCAAGATCGACGTGATGATTCAAAGTCACGTACCCCGGCCGCCCCAGCGCCGCCATCCCAAGTCCAAGTTGCGCAGCCATCGCGTTGAACATAACCGCGAGATGACAACGCGTAGTGCACACCGATGCAGTTTCCGGTAATCGAAACAGACTTCGCGACTCGATCTCGCATGGCAATCATCCGAGTTGCCGTCCGATCGTCGATGTCACCTCATTTCACGACGCTTTCCGGGTGACGTGTCAGTAGCCTAAGGCTGTCGCTCACGATATCTCCGCAACTGAGCCGTTTCGTTGTGGGCGATCGCGGTGATACGGAAGATTTCGTCGTGCCTCGCGATGGTGTACATCGCGTCGAATTCATAGATCGGATTCTTCGCTTTGTCGCGCAGCAGCCAGCGCAATCGCGCCTGCACCAGACGCGATGACATCTCGTCCGTCGCGAGCGCGAGTACCTCGGCCGAGCCGAAGTCGATAGCGCGGTACATCTCGAGGAGATGAGCGATGGTCTTCTTCATCTCCTCCGCTGTCTCGACGTGGACGGTGACGCGATCGCCGGTGTCACCCGAGATGTGGATGACGTTGGCGAAGTGCTTCACGATGCCAGGAACGTCCTGCCTGATGTACGCAGTGACGTAAGTGGTGAAGAAGGCGCGTACGTCAGCCGTAATTTTGCTCGATTGCACGCGGTAACATAACCGGTGCCCGATCAATCGGCGCTATCGTTTCAGCGCAGGGGCCGCCAGGTGGTCAGAGCCGGTCGACGACGCTCGCGACATAGGCATCGAGCCGCTCGAGAATAATCGCGTTGGGAATGTGCTTGACTCCCATCGCACGCCAGCCTTCGTACATCGCGGGCGGTCCCGGGAGCATCTCCACGACCGTCATCAGATCCCAATAAGGATCGTACTCGAAATCAGCACCAGCGCGCCGAATGTAGGCGGCAAGAAAATCGTCGGCGACACGCACGCTATGAAGATTGGCGAGATTGTGACGACACCACGCAACGTCGATTCCCGCCGGTCCTCGGCAGCCATTGACCCAATCGACGACGCCGCTGACAGCGCCATCGTGCCAGAGCACGTTGCTCGGATGATAGTCGCGGTGAATGAAACATTCGCGGAAGGAAGGCCGTGGCCTCTTAACGATGTCGATGGCTCTCTTCCACGCATCCGGTTCGCGCGACCAGCGTGGAACAGCGAGCGGCTCGGCATCGTTGTATCGTCTGTACTTCCAGGGAAATCCGCCGGCGTCGACGCGATGGATTTGCGCGGCTGCGTTCGCGAGTCCATCGAGCCATAGCTCATAGTTCGTCGGCTCGAGGATGACGCTCCCGGCAATCACCGACACGAGCGTCGCGGGAACACCGCAATGTTCTCCTTTCGCATCCACCGCCACGAGCTCCGGCGCCTTCAGTCCAGCGCGCGTCGCGTGTTGCAGACTTCTCGCTTCGCGGATGGCGACGTCGGGCTCGCGCTTCGTCCATTCGCGATCCGTGAATCGTCGGAGAAGCAGTGAGCGAACACCATCCGCGTTGCGCACATCGATCCTGTGCAGGAGCGATGATGTCGCACCCGACATAGCGGTGACAGCGATTACGGAGCCGTGCGCAGCGCTGTCGATCCAGTCTTGTGTGCCGGGGGAGAGCTTCAACGAGCAACAGTTGCACTCGCGCAGCGGGAAGTCAAGCAGACGCTGGTATTGGGTAGACGGAACAGAAAACTGCAAAGTCCCCGCAAAATCGTCGCGCTATGTCCGTTACACCATGATGCTGACATGAACGCCACCATTCCGAGACTATTGGAATCCCTGAATGGAATTTCTCATCCTACACGGAGACATCATGAAAACCCTCGCACTTCTCACGCTCGCGGGCTGCATCATCGCGTGCGACGCAGCACCGACTTCTCCCATTGCTCGGCTCGCCGTCGGTGGTAGTCGCAGCGCCGTGGTCGTCGCGAACGACAGAACTGAAAGCGAACAAGCCAACTTCAATTATTGTGATGGCACTGCCGTCGTCATGCAGATGACGTGGCACTCGGTATCGTCTGTCACATTCGACGCCGCTGGGGGCGGACACTTCAAGGACCACTTCAACCTGCAGGGCCAGGGCTCAGACGCGGCCACGGGCGTAAGCTACGTCGCGAACGACGTTGGTAACATCGAAGAGAACTTCAAGACTGGTTTCGAAACGACCTATGTCGAGCACTACAATCTCATTGCGAAGGGCAATGCACCAAATGCCGATCTATATACGGACTTTCACTTCACTGTCACGCCCAATGGTGATGTCACTTCCGATCACAGCAATTTCCGCGTGAAGTGTCAGTAGCGTAGGCCTATCGATCGGGGAACGCGTTGCCTTCCCGATCCTTATGCCTATTCGGCCGAATCGGCCTGTAGCCTGGGCTTTTCGGGTGGCGGTCGGGTGAAAAAGAACGACAAGTCTCGCACGTACGAACGCCACCGGAGGAGCCCGTAGCCCAAGGCCGGTTCGGCCCAGAGCCGCCTGCCGGTTGTTTTTATTTTGCAGTTCTTTCCAAGCTTAGTACTTCCACTGCGCGGTGTTCTCCCCAGCGGCCGCGCGCGCGGTGATGAAGTCGGCCATTTCACGAACCAGATTTGCCTCGGTGGTGTGCTGCCACCCATGCCCTTTTTTCGGCCGACCATAGTGAAACACCGCGTTCGAACGCGGCGCACTCGCGCTATCGAGGAAAGCCTGCATGTCGTACACGGCGAGATTCAAATAAAAATTGTCCATATCGCCGACATCGATGTGGATTTTGCCGACCAGTTGCGGCCCGATCGTCTCCCAGTGCTGCGCGAGATAGTAGCGTAGATCGTAGCCGCGATCCCGCATGTACGTGGCGACATCGTGATCGATGTGTCCGGTGCGTTTGTCCCACAGCGGTTTTGGATATCCGTCTTCTCCGACTGGACCAAACACCGATTCCCATGCTTCCAGCTGGTCGGTCGAGCGGCCGTGACTCCCAAGCACATCCTCCCAGCGGCTGTACTCTCTCATGCTGATCACAGGCTGACCATCCGCGGCGCGCATGATGTAGCGCTCGGGGTGCTGCCACTCGGTGTTGAGCTGGAGAAATCCACCGCCCGCGCTGGTGAAGACGAACGCGTTGGTGTCCGCGTAGATATCGACGGAGCCATAGTGCCGGAAGTCAATAGGATCTGGATACTGAGTCCAGGTTCCTCCGAAAAATTCCGGGTGATAAATCTGGAGTTCGAGCGATTCCCACCCGCCCGTTGATCCACCCGTCAGGACACGGGCGTAAGGCTTTGCGATCATTCGAAAGTGCTGCTCGAGATACGGAATCAGCTCGGTGAGGATCGCATCGCCATAGGGCCCATTGTTGGCCGAGTTTACGGCGTAGGAATCGTCGAAGTAGGGAGTCGGGTGCTGGAAGAGGACCGCGATCATTCTCGGGAAACCTTGACCGGTCCACGCGCTGCTGAAATCGATCGGGGTATCGAGATTGTAATTCGCCATCTCTGCCAGAACCGCGGGCGGAAGCTGCCTGGTGCTCTCGGT
>DASQPS010000255.1:0-4026 GCA_035643845.1 Gemmatimonadaceae bacterium
ATCGCGCGCGGGAGTTCGCGGTAGCGGAGACGATGGATGGCGGAAAGCCGATAAAGGAATCGCGCGATTTCGACGTGCCGATGGCGGCCGCGCATTTCTTTTATCACGCGGGTTGGGCCGACAAGATCGAGTATGCTGCTCCTGGAGTAACGGTGGTTCCGTTGGGCGTCGTTGGTCAGGTGATTCCCTGGAATTTCCCGCTGCTCATGCTGGCCTGGAAGATTGCTCCGGCGCTCGCGATGGGTAACACAGTAGTTCTGAAACCGGCCGAAACGACGTCCGTGACGGCTTTGAAATTCGCGGAGCTGCTGCTCGAGGCAGAGCTTCCGCCTGGAGTGGTGAACCTCGTCTGCGGTGCTGGCGAGACGGGTGCCGCTGTCGTCACGCATCCAACGGCGGCAAAGATCGCATTCACTGGATCTACTGAAGTCGGCAAGATCATCATGCGTCAGCTTGCCGGGACCGACAAGAAGTTGACGCTCGAGCTGGGCGGCAAAGCCGCGAATATCGTCTTCGACGATTCTCCGATCGATCAAGCGGTCGAGGGAGTGGTGAACGGGATCTTCTTCAACCAGGGACACGTTTGCTGCGCGGGCAGCAGACTGCTCGTCCAGGAATCGATCGCCGACATGTTCGTGGCGAAGCTCAAGAACCGCATCGATGTGCTGCGGGTTGGGAATCCTCTGGACAAGAACACGGATGTCGGCGCGATAAATTCGCGCGCGCAGCTCGACAAGATTTGCGAGCTCGTCGACTCGGGAGTGACCGCTGGCGCGGAGATGTATCAGTCGGCGGTCTGCAGACTTCCGGATAGGGGATATTATTTCAAGCCGACGGTTTTTACGGCCGTTACGCAAAGCCATCGCATCGCCCGCGAGGAAATTTTCGGACCCGTGCTGAGCGTTCTGACTTTCCGGACGCTCGAAGAGGCGGTTGAAAAGGCGAACAACACGATGTACGGCCTCTCCGCCGGCGTCTGGACTGATAAAGGGTCACGCATTCTCAAGATGAGCACGCTGCTCAAGGCCGGCGTGGTGTGGGCGAACACGTTCAACAAATTCGATCCATCGTCGCCGTTCGGCGGCTACAAGGAATCGGGTTTTGGGCGTGAAGGCGGAAGGCAGGGCCTGATGGATTACGGTAAGGTGGTTTAGATGCCGCGCATTCCGGTAACCAAGACTCCCAAGGTTTACGTCGGCGGGCAGTTCATCCGGTCGGAGAGCGGACGCGTCTTTCCGGTGCGCGAGGCGGGACGCGGGAAGCGCACGCCGTCGAGCGGAGCAGCCGAAGCGCGCTTGCTCGGAAATATTCCGCAGTGCACGCGCAAAGATTTGCGCAACGCTGTTGAGGCAGCGGCGAAAGCCGGACCAGACTGGGCGCGGAGGACGCCGTACAATCGCGGACAGATCATCTACCGTCTCGCGGAGATGCTCGAGTCACGCAGCGACGAGATGGCGGATTCTCTCGTGATGTCGGGATCGGCGACGAAGTCAGCCGCTGCCAAGGAAGTTGTAGCGAGCGTCGACCGCCTGATTTACTACGCCGGTTGGGCGGACAAGTACGAGCAGGTGCTTGGCAACACCAATCCGGTCGCCGGGCCGTACTTCAACTTCACCGTCGCTGAGCCGATGGGCATCGTCGGAATCATCGCGGACGATTCCGCACCCCTGCTTGGCCTTCTGAGTCAGATCGCTCCGGTGATCGTCTCGGGTAACACCTGTGTATGCCTCGCCTCGCAGGAATTTCCCTATCCCGCGATTGTGCTTGGTGAGCAGCTGGCGGTGTCGGATCTCCCCGGCGGGGTGGTAAACATTCTCACTGGCTTCAGGAAGGAGCTCGTCCCGACCTTCGCGACGCACACGCACATTCGTGGCGTCAGCGCGATCGTGAGCCAGGAAGAGAAGAGACAGCTCCAACTCGGCGCGGCGGAGAGCATCAAGCGTGTTCGCGCGCGCAAGCGCGACGACCGAATCGATTGGATCGACGGCAAATCGCAGGGTGTGTACGAGATCCGCGACTACATCGAGTTCAAAACGACCTGGCATCCGATCGGCGCCTGAGCGCCGATCTCCGTAACCCTTCTCGACAACACGACAACGTGACTGCCGGATCGAAGCCGCAGGACGCCATCGAGATGCGAGGCCTGCGCAAAGTCTACAAGGGAACAGGCAAGGTCAAACGCGCGCGCAACGCGCCGTCGGGAATGCGATTCGGTCCTGGAAGCGCGCCGCCGTCGGCGACTGATGTCATCGCGCTCGATTCGCTCGACCTCGACATCCGAGCGGGAGAATTCTTCGGGCTTTTGGGGCCGAATGGAGCGGGGAAGACCACAGCCATCGGAATTCTGACTACGCGAATCCTTCCGACCGCGGGCAAGGCGCTGGTCGCGGGCGCTGACGTTGTCCAGGATTCCGTTCGAGTGCGGCAAACGATCGGTGTAGTGCCGCAGCGTCCGAACGCCGATCTCAGTCTCGACGTGATGGAGAATCTGCAGTTTCACGCCGCATACTTTGGCATCCCGACGGCAGTCGCGACGAAGCGGGCCCTCGAGCTTCTCGCGACGCTTGGTCTCTCCGAAAAAGCCAAATCGAAGATGGCGGAGCTCTCGGGAGGCCAACAGCAGCGCCTCATGATCGTGCGCGCGCTGATGCACGAGCCCGACATCATTTTTCTCGACGAGCCGACGGTTGGGCTAGATCCTCAGGCGCGACTGGATCTGTGGGACATACTTCGCGGCCTCCACGAACGCGGGCGAACCATCGTAATGACGACGCACTATATGGACGAAGCCGACCGGCTGTGTGACCGACTTGCCATCGTCGATCAGGGCAAGCTTCTCGCGCTCGATACGCCTCGAGCGCTCAAGGCGAAGGCACCGGGCGGAACGATGCTCGAGCTGGTACTCGATGGCGACGCCATGCCGGCGGCGGAATTGGCGGAAGCGATGCAAGGCGTGAGCAAAGTCGAGGCGAAGGACGGAATTCTGCGCGCGTACAGCACGCGCGGCGGACAGATTCTGCCCGGGCTTATCGAGACTGCGGAATCAACGGGGCGTACGGTGACCGACATTCACCTGCTACAGCCCAGTCTCGAAACGCTATTCGTATCACTTACCGGACGGAAGCTCGGATGACTGCCGTCGCGATAGACGCGCCTCGTCCGGATGTTGCCGCGACATCGGTGTTCGCAGCGCTATTGCGCCGTGACCTGCGCGTCGCCAGGCGAGAGCTGCCGTTTTTTTTGCTGCGGACGACGATGCAGCCGCTGATGTTCGTCATCGTCTTCGGATACCTGTTGCCGCGAATGGGATTCATGGGTCGCGGCTACACGACGGCGCTCTTGCCCGGAGTGCTTGCGATCAGCCTCACGTTCTCCAGCATCCAGACAGTCGCGCTACCGATGGTTCAGGATTTCGGATGGACGAAGGAGATCGAGGATAGACTGCTCGCACCCGTTCCCATCTGGCTCGTGGCTGCCGAGAAAATCGTGAACGGCGTGCTGCAAGGGCTGGTGTCGGCCTTGTTCGTCCTGCCGGTCGCGCGGCTGATCATGGGACCGATTCCCAATCTCAGCTTCGGACACATCGGTGACGTTCTCCTGATCACGGTGCTGGGTGCCGCGGCGTTCTCTTCACTCGGACTTTTCCTCGGCACCGCCATTCAGCCGCAGCAGATAGGGCTGATGTTCGGCGTGATACTCGCGCCGATGATCTTCTTCGGCTGCGCCTACTATCCGTGGCAAGGACTAAGCGCGGTGCCAGTTATGAAGTACGCGGTGCTGATCAATCCGCTCGTATATGTCGCCGAAGGAATGCGCGGGGCCCTAACGCCCGCTGCGCCTCATATGTCGCTAACGATAGTTGTAATCGCGCTCGTCCTCGTCACGATGCTGTTTTGGACGCTCGGGATGCGGTCGTTCCTTAAGAGGGCGGTCGGGTAGGTCTGCGTATTCAGCGACTGGTGGTCGCTGCACCACCTGATCGGAGGGAGGGTGATCGGCGAGATCAGCCACCGGCGCGCGCGGCAG
>DASQPS010000256.1:0-2118 GCA_035643845.1 Gemmatimonadaceae bacterium
TACGACACTCCGGGCCATCTGTACGTCTTGACCGGGCGGCGCACATTCTCGGCGGCGCAGATGCTCGTGACGGAGCTGATGAAATACACAACGTCGATTTTCGTAGGAGAGCCGACGGCATCGCACGGAAACCATTTCGGAGATTCGTATCGGATCGTGATGCCCAATAGCAAAGTGACGGTGAGAGTGTCGACGCTATGGCATCAGTATCTCGATTCGCGCGACAAGAGAATGATGATCGAGCCGGATATCGCGGCGCCGCTCACCTTTGCTGATTACGCGGCTGGCAGGGATCCCGTGTTGCGGGCGGTGCCAAACCAATAGCGACGGTAGCCGAAGCCCAGGGCGCGTAGTCACTTCGAGATCGCGGCGTTTCCCTTGACGCGCGGTTCACCCGCCCGTAAGCTGGCGACGTCCACGCTCCTCGGCCGGTCCAACGCAGAACCGCGTAAATGCAGGGGTCAAGATGACGCACACGACGAGAAGACTCGCGCTGACAATCTCGATGGTTCTTGCCATCGCTTCACTGTCACACAGGGCCGAGGGTCAGGCGGCTGACCAGCGCGCAATACGCGCAGCGTCGGCCGCGTGGCAGCGCTACATCTCGGCGCAGAACGTCGACAGCATCGTTGCGCTTCATACTCCGGATGCGGTGGTGATGTTTGCCAACAGCCCGGTGACAACGAGCTCGAGCGGCGTCCGCACGACGTGGGCCGACATCGTCAAGCTTCCCGGTCTATCGATGCACTGGATGCCGGAGCGGATCGATGTCGCCAGTCCAACAGTCGCGACTGAGTACGGGACGTACACCGATTCTTACGACGGCCCCAGCGGCAAGATCAGCGATGCGGGCAATTACGTCACCGTGTGGCATAAAGTGAACGGCAAGTGGAGAGTCGCGTATGACGTGCCGGTGAGCACTATGCCGGCCCCGGCCGCCGCGCCCGCTGAAGCGACCGACTTTATAGCGAAGGGCGGAAACGACTTGGCGTGGAGCGATTTCGCGTCGCCCGGATTCGCGCCGGGTGCAAAGATCGCCGTGTTGCAAGGCAACCCCGCCTCGTCAGGCCAATTCGCGCTCCGACTGAGTTTGCCGGACGGATATCAGATTCCGCTGCACTGGCACCCCACCGCGGAGACTGTGACAGTGCTTTCAGGCGGAGGGATGTTTGGAATGGGCAACGCGGTAGACATGAGCGCGGCGCACAGCTTTGGCGCCGGCGACTACGTCTACATTCCGGCGCGGCACCCGCATTTTCTGCAGACCCGCGGTGCGACTGTAGTGCAGGTCACTGGTAATGGACCGTTTCAGATCAACCTCGGTGTCCCGAAGTAGGAGTTTCTTCTGCGTAATCGAGCTGCGCGAGAAAAGGATTTTTGTTGATCGCTGCGTCGTCCAGGATCTTATGCCTCACGGCCGGCGTGACGTTGTTGACGGCGCTGCGTTCCTCGCCCGCAACCGCGCAAACAGGAACGCGCGGCGAAGTTGACACGGCTGTAGTTCCCCAACTCGATACCGTAGTCGTAACACCGAGCCGGTCGGCGACGAGCATTCGCACATCTGCTGTCGCAGTGAGCTCCGTTCCAGGATCATTCATCCGGGCGTTGCCATTTCGTTCCGTTGGCGACGCCCTTTCGGTCGTTCCCGGGATCGCCGTCATCGACGCGAGCTCGCTCGGTGGAGATCCGAGGATCATCGCTCGCGGATTCTACGGCGGAGGCGACACCGATTATGTACCGGCCGAGATCGATGGAGTCCCGATCGCGGCGCTGGGATCGGGTGCAGTGGACTGGACGATGTTGCCTCCCGACGCATTCAGCCGACTCGAGGTCGTGCGTGGAGCGACGTCGTATCTGCACGGTGACGCCGCGCTCGGCGGCACGCTCAACGAGCTAATCCCACTTTCGCCGGCGGAATTGTCGTGGCGCGCGGCCGGCGGTTCTTACGGAGTTGCCGACGGGGCGCTGAACGCGACGCACAATCTTGGCGACGTCGCGGCCGGTCTGGCCGCCGATTATCGATCCTCGAATGGTTATCGCATCGGCGAGAACTCGACCGCAGGCAATCTGCACGCAAAGATCGAGAAATACGGCGCGTCGTCTTCGATCGCGGGATTC
>DASQPS010000257.1:0-5111 GCA_035643845.1 Gemmatimonadaceae bacterium
CTCCTGCACAGTGGTGTCGCGCAGCATGCGCTCGAACGCAACCGGATGCCCGTTCCGCAAATCGATAACCGTTCGGGTCGTGTCGTTCTGGTCATCCTCGTCAGCCCGCTCGATCGACAGCCGGTGCTCGAGCGCGACATAAGGGCCGAGGACATTTAGTATGTCTGTCTCGCCGACCGCGCTGATGTCGACGTCGTCGTCGGGATCATCGTCGGGCGCCAGCAACGGCGCCGAGGGATGCTTTATATGGTAGCGCGCAGACATCCTCACGATGGACGTGTCGTCGTAAATGATCGTGGAATCGCCGTTCGCCAGGTCTCGGCGAAATACGCGCTCACCACTGAACAGCGCTTTGGGGAATGAGCGATCGATCTCGCCCACGAAGATTTCGTAGTAGCGGCCGCCGGTGCGCGCAAGAATTAGCGGCGACCCGCGAATGCGAAGCCCGGAGTGGTCGCTTCGCACCCAGTAGGTCTGGTCGCCGGCGGACACGAGGAACTCGGCCGTGGGCGGCGTTGGCGGCGGCACCTTGCACGCGCCAACAAGGACCAGCAAGGTCATTAGGGGGTATCGCATCGGAGCGAAATATATCGGATGCCTGATTAGATTCCTGCGTCCGACTTCCTCCATACTGCAGAATGTCCCCGAAAACGATCACTACCCTCGCGCTGGCGATGGTCGCCGTAGCGTGCTACGGCGAGTACGACGCATCCGCGAAGACCCGAACGCCGCCGGCGGAAGCCAACATCGGCCGTCCGGCATCAGCGTCACGTTCCCCGATGGCGTCGGGATCACGCTCAACCGACGTAGGGGCTGGCGCGGTTGCGGATACCGATACCGCAGTGCGCGCGATGGCGGTCGAGAGGGATCACCCGACTCCGCCAGTGCTGGACTCGCTGATAAAAGGCGAGCTCCCGGTGCGCGGACTCTACGTCTTTCGCTTCGCCGCCAATCCGCGTCGCATGAAGCATCTGCTCGCCATTGCCGACTCTACGGAGATCAATGCGTTCGTCATCGATGTGAAGGACGAGTTCGGTCTCAACTTCAATCCTACCGATCCGTTGCTGAAGAAGAACGCCGGCACGCAGGTCAAGGCGACGCATCTCGCCGAGGTGGTGGATACGATTCGCGCGCACGGAATTCTTCCCATCGCGCGCATCGTCGTGTTCAAGGATTCGGTGACCGCGCGCAATAATCCAGATCACACCATTCGGAAGGCCGACGGAACTCCGTGGCACGACAAGAAAGGACAGACATG
This sequence comes from Gemmatimonadaceae bacterium, assembly GCA_035643845.1. GTDB lineage: Bacteria > Gemmatimonadota > Gemmatimonadetes > Gemmatimonadales > Gemmatimonadaceae > UBA4720. Next base: position 1,259 of record DASQPS010000257.1, read on the forward strand.
GGTGAATCCGTACGCGAACGCGATTTGGGAATACAACTATCGCGTCGCTGACGAAGCGATCAAGATGGGGTTCGCGGAGATCCAGTTCGATTACATCCGATTCCCGGAGCCGTACAAGAGTCTTCCGCCCCAGGTCTTCCCGGAGCAGGCTGGCCGCACGAAGACTCAGGTGCTCGCCGATTTTCTGAGCACCGCCAGAGCGAGATTCGCGAAACAGGGCGTCAGAACGACGGCGGACGTCTTTGGTCTCGTGACGACGGTCGGCGGCGCGCTCGAGGTTGGACAGAAGTGGGAGCCGCTCGCGCAATCGACCGACGTGCTGCTGCCGATGGTGTATCCGTCGCACTATCCGCCGGGCTCATTCCAGCTCCCGCATCCGAATGCCGATCCCTACGATGTAGTTCACATAGCGATTTCGCGCGCGCGCGAGCGTGACGAGAAGCTTGGCATCAAGGGAGAGCACGTCCGACCGTGGCTGCAGGCATTCAGCATCGGCCTCCCGAAGTACGGGCCTCACGAGATCGAAGAACAAAAACGCGGAGTGTACGACTCGGGCTACGACGGGTGGGTCTTATGGGAGCCGGGCTCGCGCTACGACAAGTTCATTCCCGCACTCGAGAAAACTCTGGTGTCGAGGAAGAAGATCCCGCCGGTTCCGAGGCCAGCGAACAAACTGGACTAGGTTCGGCGCCGAAGTGCGCGACTATATTATCGCCGATGCTGACCACCGCTTCGATCTCCGGAATGTCCTGCGCTCACTGTGTGCGCGCGGTATTCACCGCTCTCTCGGGCGTTGAGGGAATCAAGCGCGCCGACGTCAGCATTGGCCAGGCGATCATCGAGCACGACGGCGCAGTCACGCCCGAACAGATCCGTGATGCGATAGCGGTCGCCGGTTATACCGTTGGCGACGTCAACATGGATCGCCGCAGTCTCCCAATTGTGCCGTGAAGACCCCGACGCACAATCAACCGGTTGTTGAAGAAGACGATGAGCGGCCGTTAGCCGCTCTTCTCGTCCCAGACATCCTCGCGATGCTCGAGGAAAGCCCCGAAGCAATTCCGGCGGAAACCGAAGAGCTCCACGCAAAGGACCTCGCCACCGTCGCGGAGGCGCTTCCCCGCGATCACGTAGCTCCGTTCCTCTCGTCGCTCCCGGTCGAGCGAGCTGCCGATGTCCTCGAGTACCTCAACGAGGATCTGCGCACCGAGGTTCTGGAGACCATGAGCGCGCGTCAGGCGGCCGAGCTCGTGACCGAGATGACGCCGGACGATCGCGCCGACGCACTGGAGGACCTCGAGGAGGAAAGCGCTGAGGAAATTCTCTCCGAGATTCCTGCCGCAGAGCGCGCCGAGACAGAGAAACTGCTCGCGTATGAGCCGGATACGGCAGGCGGTCTGATGACGACCGAGTTCGTCTCTGTCTCCGAGGAAACGCCGGTCGACGAAGCTCTGGCCGCGGTGCGTCGTATCGCGCGCTCCGAGCGACGGGAGGCTATGAACGCGATATACACCACCGACTCCGCGGGACGTCTTCAGGGTGTGATGTCGCTTCGTGAATTGCTCGCGGCTCCCGAGGGCGCCAAGGTATCGGACATCGCGTGGGAAGAAGTCCAAACTGTTCTGGTAACAGCCGACCGCGAAGAAGTCGCGCGATTGACGCGCGAGTACGACCTGGTTGCGGTCCCGGTCGTCGATGAGAGCGGCGTGATTCAGGGCGTCGTCACCGTCGACGACGTCATCGATGCGCTTGTCGAAGAGCACACCGAAGACGTGCAGCGCTTCGGCGGTATGGAAGCCCTCGACGAGCCCTACACGCAGATCGGATTCTTTTCGATGATCGCCAAACGTGCGCCCTGGCTGGCCGCGCTTTTCGTAAGCGAGATGCTGACGACCTCGGCGATGGGCCACTTCCAGGACGAGTTGGCACATGCAGTCGTGCTGGCGCTGTTCATCCCGCTCATTATCAGCTCCGGCGGAAACTCGGGCTCGCAAGCCACGTCGCTCATCATCCGCGCCCTCGCGCTCGGCGAAATTCGCCTGCGCGACTGGTGGAAGGTCGCGCTGCGTGAGCTGCCGAGTGGACTGTTGCTGGGTCTGATTCTGGGATTGCTGGGTATCACGCGAATTCTTCTGTGGCAGCACCTCGGGATCATGACATACCCGCATCCGAACATGCTCGCGCTGACGATCGGCGTCGCGCTCATCGGCGTGGTCGCGTTCGGATCTCTGGCGGGGGCTATGCTCCCGTTCGTTCTGCAGCGCCTCGGTTTCGATCCAGCCAGTGCCTCGGCGCCTTTCGTTGCGACGCTCGTCGATGTTACTGGGCTCTCTATTTATTTCTACGTCGCGCTTTTGATCCTTCGCGGGACTTTACTGTAGGTTCTGGATTGTCGCCCGGGGTCGCCGGAGGGATGGGGACTTCGGCGACAACGGTCGCTTCTGCGGAGCCGCTAACTACGCTCCCTCGCTCCGCTCGGTCGCGCGTCTCCTTGGTCGCTCCCTTGAGTCGCCTGCGTCCCCATCCTTCCGGCTCTCCGTCTGACATCTCAACGCGGTGACGTCCCGCGAAGTCCAGTCCGCGGGCGGTAAGTCGACTGCGCGTTTGATCGACAGCGTGGCGACAGAGGACGCACTACCCGCTTGCCCGGATCGGAGCCAAGTCGCGATTCGGGTCGGGCACCGCGACGGCGCTGCGAACGGATCCTTCGCGGCGGCGGTCGGCGCCGCGCCGCGACGCACGCGCCGACCGGTTACGCCGAGGAATACATCTCGAGAGGAGGGCGGTGCGAGTGTCCTCGTAGGCGACTTAAGGGAGCGACCAAGGAGACCCGCGAGTGAGCAGAGCGAACGAGCGCAGTTAGGGGCTCCGCCCGAGCGACCGTTGTCGCCGAAGAGGACACTCGCACCGACCCACCCGCGCGATGTATTCCAATCCGCGCAAACCGAGCAAGAACGAGGGCCTAGTGTGTGGCGCCTACGCCAGCAGCGGCGGAATCAACATCGCGAACGGCGCCGCCGGAGGGAGGGCGCCGGGTCGCGGACTCGGGGCCGGCCGAGTTCGACACGATGCCTTGCTCGAGCCACGCGTGCTCACCACGCAGCACTTCCATCGCGAGCTTGTACAAGGCTCCATCGTTGGGGCCAAAGAGTTGATCGAAGTGCAGCTTGATCCGCTCGCGCGCTTCGATACAGAACACGTCGGCCAGCCGCGTGGCCTCGGCGTTCCCCTGCTTCGCCAACATCTGCGCCCTTGAACACGCCGCCGACATCGCGAACAGCTCGGCACCGATATCCACCGCGCGGAACAACACCATCTGACGACGTTCGAGCTTCGGCCCGAACCGGACCATCGCGTGAAAGATCGATCGTCCCAGATGACGTGTCGTGCGCTCGATGTAGCGCACGTGGTGCGCGAGCTTTCCGAATTCGCCGTAGCGCTTGAATCGCGCTGCGTTCAACCACCGCGTCGGATACCAGGTCAGGTAAAACGGAGTCGCGTTAGCCATCGCCGAGAGCTTCTCTTTGAACGACGACTCGGGGTTGACAATGTTGAACGCAAGCTTGAAGTGGTAGTCGACCGCCTCGCGGGCGATGAACAAGCGCATGATCTCCGACGATCCCTCGAAGATGAGATTGATCCGGAAGTCGCGCATTGCTCGCTCAACCGGTATACCGACCTCCCCGCGGCTCCGCAGAGAATCCGCCGTCTCGTAGCCGCGGCCGCCGCGTATCTGCACGGTGTCGTCGATGATCCGCCACCCAGCTTCAGTGTTGAACAGCTTGGCGATGGCGGCCTCGAGCCGGATGTCGTAGCCACCTTGCTCGTACAGCGCGGCCGACAGCTCCGCGAC